>SEBM01000969.1 GCA_004296145.1 Flavobacterium sp. | reverse complement strand
TAAAAATATAACTAAAAATGTATTTTTGCAACTATGGAAAATCCTTTCACCGACGAATATTTTATGAAGAAAGCTTTGCAGGAAGCTGAAATGGCTTTTGATAAAGGCGAAATTCCTGTTGGTGCCATAATTGTCGTTGCAGACAAAGTTATTGCAAGAACTCATAATCTAACCGAATTATTAAACGATGTCACAGCTCACGCCGAAATGCAGGCCATAACATCTGCGGCTAATTTCCTTGGCGGAAAATATCTTAAAGACTGCACTTTATACGTGACACTCGAACCTTGTCAAATGTGCGCAGGAGCCTTGTACTGGAGCCAGATTTCAAAGATTGTTTTCGGCGCACGCGACGAACAACGCGGTTTTATAGCAATGGGTACAAAACTTCACCCAAAAACAACTGTAGTTTCCGGAGTTATGGCAAATGAAGCTGCCGATTTAATGAAGCGTTTTTTTGTTGAAAGAAGGAAGTAGTTAAAACAAAAAACCTCCAATGTAAACACATAAAAATAGTATAAAGGAATTAAAACAAACAATATTGTAAAACGTATTTTCAGAAAAACCTTTTTTCGAAAGCAATATTCTAATACTTATTCCTAATGAACCGAGAAGGAGAAGATAAAGATAAAATAGAATTCCATTAATGCTTAAACCGCTAGAAATAAGATTGGTATAATTTTTTGTGTCAGATTTTACCTTTGTTACAGATTTGAATAATAAAGAAGTTTCAATTTCAATATGGTTTTCTTCAATGCTTTCTTTTGCTGTAGAAAATGTAAATCCGTTTTGGGTAAAATAATGATAAGAAACTTTTTGTTTGGATTTTCCAGAAGTTAGAATACTGTAATGAGTTATCGTATCAGTGGTTTTTGAAGCTGGTAAGACATAATAATCTGCAAAAGCAATTAAAACAAAAAATACTAGTACGCTCAGTATGTATACAATTACATTTTTGTTTTTAATAATAAACTCATTTTCAGTAGAATATGTACGGGAATTATTGGGCATTAAATCGGATATTTTAAGTAGTCAAAATTATAAACGTTAAGTAAAATAAAACAAAATAAAACAAAGAATTTTCTGTGCAAAAATATTTAAATTTAATACTTCATT
>SEBM01000968.1 GCA_004296145.1 Flavobacterium sp. | reverse complement strand
GGTGTAGATGTTGAAATTAAAGTGTGATAATTAATTATCATCATTATAGAATCCCTTTTCGAAAGAAGAGGGATTTTTTTTGTTTTAAATTTTATTTAAGCTAAATATCTAATCTTTAAATTTAAACTAATTCAAACATTATTGATATTTTTGATTAAATTTAACTATGAAAAAACTGATTTTTCTTTTATTGCCAATATTATTATCGGCGCAGACGCATCGTTTTATTTATCAGTTTGAGTACAAATTAGATTCGTTGGCGAAAGATTTAAATAAAGAAAATATGATTCTGGATATCAATACGGAAGATGTAAAATTTTATCCCTATTCTTATGCAGAAACTGATTCATTGAATATCATTCGTGGTCAAAAAAGAACAAGATGGGACAATCATCTTCCTGCTCTTATCAGAAAAAAGAACTCTTTTGAAAATACTTCATTGATCTTGTTGAAAGATTTTTTCTCTTTAAAATCAACAGACAAAATGAATTGGAAACTTTTCAATGATACAAAAGTTGAAGGACAGTACACACTACAGAAAGCAACGACAACTTTTGGTGGTAGAAATTGGATTGCGTGGTTTTCTAAAGACATTAATCTCAATGAAGGGCCATACAAATTTCGAGGACTTCCCGGATTAATTTTTGAGATTGAAGACGCTCAAAAAAACTTTATTTTCAAATTGTTAAAAAGCATGCATTTACCTAGAACTTACGAAGCTCAATTTCTTGATAGTTTTATGGGACGAAAACCACTTCCTGTCACTGAAAAAATCATTGCAAAAAAACAATTGGAACTTTATAATAATCCTTTACAAGATATTGCAGAATCATTTAAATCTAATACCAATCCTGATAACACATTTTATGTTTCCGGGGTTCAGATAAAAAGTTTAGACCAGCTTAAAGGTATGTCTGATGAGAGAAGAAAAACTATGCTTAGAGGCAATAATCCAATTGAGATTGATAAAGCTGTAAAATATCCTGCACGTTAATATTAACGGATAACCATTCCGATCTTTTGCTAATTGTTTTTGAAGGACTAATTAAAATCGGTTCGCTGTTATCTCATTAGATAAGTAGCTTGTGTTAAAATGATTTTAAAATATCTCGCACTGATC
>SEBM01000967.1 GCA_004296145.1 Flavobacterium sp. | reverse complement strand
GTATTGAGCAAATCCCGAAAAAACTTGATACTATTTAGCATTAAATCTTATATACACCGGCCGTATCTAATTACTTAGGCTATTACAAGCAAAACACTATCTTTTGCTGTTATAATGGCTAGATAGTAGGGGTATTTATGCTTCTACTTTTACAGGAAGTTCATTCAACATGAGCACCAACATCGCTAGTCTATGTGAATATTTGGGTTTTGAATTTAAAAATTATGTACAATACTGAGAATTTTGTTATTATCAAGTGTTAACTTAATTTGTTCATATTTTTGGATGAGCTTTATTTTAGGATCGTCAGATATTTGGAAATATTTTACGCCAACGGTTACTGTTTTTAGATTAAAGTCCCAAGATGATCGTATCTTGAAGTTTTTTCCACACAATTGCTGATCGGAAGATTTTAAATAGGTTTTGAGTTCATCAATCCCCTCAGTTTTCGCGATGTTTTGCCAATTTTTTCTTCGCTCAAATATGATATTATCAGCAAGATTTCTTAAAACATCAATTTCGTTACTACTATTGCAGGCGTTAACAAAATCCCTAATAATTTTACGTGGTATCTTCTGCACCTCCCTAATCTTCTTTTTCTTGTTTCCCAAGTAAGAAACGAAATCTGAGTTTACAAATTCTGGCAATTTGCCAAATCCCGAATGAAATGCATCTAAAGCGGATGGATATAGTTTGTCCTTTAAAATATCTCCACTGTTATCTTCATTGTCATTCCTAAAGTTATCTACTAATAAGAAACCTTTCTCATTGTTTGCTTTATTTATGCCGTTGACTATATTAACGTAGTAATATTGCTCTTTATCTCCAAATAAGACTTTTATGCTGGGCCTGAATTTTTCAGCTCTGTTTTTTGATTTTCTGACTAAATATTTCGTTTCATTTAGAGGATTTTCAATGGGCCTCCCCCATCCATTCGTAGAATATTCATCCTGGTATCTAAATACCTGAATTCTGATTTCTTTTCGCCCTTTTTCCAGATCCTTAGTATATTCATATTCGGGAAAACAATCAAGTATTGCACTATCTAATTCCCATTCTTCATAATCGCTCGTTAGGTTTATTTGATAGGTAAATTCATACTCACGAATATAGACAGGGA
>SEBM01000289.1 GCA_004296145.1 Flavobacterium sp. | reverse complement strand
CTTTAATTATTTATATTTGTTCCTCTGATTTATCGAAAATAATACGAATTTTTAAAAATTATATACATGTCAACATTACGTTTTCAGGCTTTACAAGAAGCTTCTACGAGAAAGCCGGTGCATTTTGAGGAAATTGATAGAAAATCAAACCTTTTTGGTTCAAATGTGTTTAATGAAAAAGCAATGAAGCAATATTTAACTTCAGATGCTTTTAGAGGAGTAAGAGACGCCATTCAGCACGGAACTAAAATAGAAAGAAAACTGGCAGATTATATTGCCATGGGCATGAAAGAATGGGCTCTTGCAAAAGGGGTTACCCATTATACACACTGGTTTCAGCCTCTTACGGGAACAACTGCAGAAAAACACGATGCTTTTTTTGAAACATCTTATGATGGCAGTGATCCTGTAGAGAAATTTGGCGGAGCACAATTAGTACAACAAGAACCGGATGCGTCAAGTTTTCCGAACGGAGGAATCAGAAATACATTTGAGGCCAGAGGATATACTGCATGGGATCCGACTTCTCCTGCTTTTATATATGGTACAACATTATGTATTCCGACCGTATTTATTGCTTACACAGGTGAAGCTTTAGATAATAAAATTCCGTTGTTAAGAGCTTTATCGGCTATGGACGAAGCAGCAACAGAAGTTTGCAGGTATTTTGATAAAAACGTAAAAAAAGTTACAGCAACTTTGGGTTGGGAGCAGGAATATTTTTTAATTGACAAAGCTTTAGCCAATTCACGTCCGGATTTAATGATGACAGGAAGAACTTTATTAGGACACACTTCTGCAAAAGGGCAACAATTAGATGATCATTATTTCGGATCTATTCCGACCCGAGCTCTTACTTATATGAGAGATTTGGAGCAGGAATGTATGTTATTGGGAATTCCGGTAAAAACGCGTCACAACGAAGTAGCACCAAATCAGTTTGAGTTGGCGCCAATTTTTGAAGAAACAAATTTAGCAGTTGATCATAACTCTTTATTAATGGATGTAATGCAGCGTGTTGCAGAGCGTCATGACTTTAAAGTATTATTTCACGAAAAACCATTCAAAGGCGTAAACGGTTCAGGAAAACACAATAACTGGTCGCTTGCTACAGATACAGGGGTTAACTTGTTGAGTCCGAGTAAAACGCCAATGAGCAATTTACAGTTTTTGACTTTCTTTATTAATACCATAAAAGCGGTTAACGATTACGAAACCTTATTAAGAGCGTCTATTGCAACCGCAAGTAATGATCACCGATTAGGAGCAAACGAAGCGCCGCCGGCAATTATTTCTGTTTTTATCGGAGCACAATTGACAAAAGTTTTATCTGAGTTAGAAAGTGTAACGACAGGAAAACTTTCGCCTGAAGAAAAAACAGATTTAAAACTAAATGTGGTTGGTAAAATTCCGGACGTTCTTTTGGATAATACAGACAGAAACAGAACATCTCCTTTTGCCTTTACAGGAAATAAATTTGAGTTTAGAGCGGTTGGTTCAAATGCAAACTGTTCGAATGCAATGACAACGCTGAATGCAATTGTAGCAAAACAACTAAAAGATTTTAAAATAGAAGTTGATGCTTTGATCGATTCTAAAGACATGAAAAAAGACGATGCTATTTTTAATGTTTTAAGAGAATACATCAAACAATCTAAAAAGATACTTTTTGAAGGTGACGGTTACAGCGATGCCTGGGAAAAAGAAGCAGAAAAAAGAGGATTAAGCAATTTTAAAACTACTCCTGAGGCAATAAAAGCTAAAGTTTCTAAACAAGCTTTGGAGTTATTTGATGAATTAGGAATTTTTAACCACGTGGAAGCCGAAGCACGTTACGAAATTGAATTAGAAGAATACACTAAAAAAATTCAGATTGAAGGAAGAGTTTTAGGTGATATTTCAAGAAATCATGTAATTCCGACAGCGATTCGTTATCAAAATACTTTAATAGAAAACGTAAAAGGATTAAAAGAAATCTTCGGAAAAGAGTTTGAAACGATTGCAAAAGAACAAATTGTTTTAATAAAAGAAATATCAGGCCACATTGAAGGAATTAATTCAAAAGTTCTGGCAATGACAAATGAGCGCAGAAATGCAAATCAATTAACCGATGCTCAAAAAATGGCTGAAGCTTATTGTAATAAAGTAAAACCTTATTTTGAAGACATTCGTAATCACTGTGATAAACTAGAATTATTAGTAGATGACGAAAGCTGGACTTTAACAAAATACAGAGAATTATTATTTACTAAATAATAGTTTTTGCCACGAATTACATGAATCAATTTTTCAAAAATCATCCTTAATTGGATGATTTTTGTTTTAAAATAAAAATTAGTGCAAGTCGTGGCTAAAACTTTTTTTCGAATCAAATATTTGAATATCCCAAAGAATTAAAAAAAGGGATTATCTTTGCACCACATCAACACAAACAAATTTTCATGAGTTCAGATTCTAGCAAAAGGTACGCACAAAGAGGTGTTTCGGCATCAAAAGAAGACGTACACAACGCCATAAAAAATATTGACAAAGGTTTATTTCCACAAGCATTTTGCAAAATTGTTCCTGATTATTTAACTCAGGATTCAGATTACTGCCTGATCATGCACGCAGACGGCGCCGGGACAAAATCGTCTTTGGCTTATATGTATTGGAAAGAAACCGGAGATATTTCGGTTTGGAAAGGAATTGCTCAGGATGCTTTAATCATGAATATTGATGACTTATTATGTGTTGGCGCAACAGATAATATCCTGCTTTCATCAACAATCGGAAGAAATAAAAACTTAATTCCTGCCGAAGTTATTTCTGCCATCATCAACGGAACAGAAGAATTAATCAATGAATTAAAATCTTTTGGAGTAACCATTCATTCAACTGGTGGAGAAACTGCAGATGTTGGAGATGTTGTACGTACGATAATTGTAGATTCAACCGTAACTGCCCGTATAAAACGTGCAGATGTTGTAGATAATGCAAATATTAAAGCCGGAGACGTAATTGTTGGTTTGACTTCTTTTGGTCAGGCAACTTACGAAAAAAGCTATAACGGCGGAATGGGAAGTAACGGACTTACTTCTGCACGTCACGATGTTTTCGGAAAATATTTAGCTAAAAAATATCCTGAAAGTTATGATGCTCTTGTACCGGAAGAATTAATATATTCAGGACAAGTAAATTTAACTGATGAAGTAGAAAATAGCCCAATCAATGCGGGGCAATTAGTGCTTTCCCCAACAAGAACGTATGCACCAATTATCAAGAAAATTTTAGATACGTATACACCAAACGAAATTCACGGAATGGTGCATTGCAGCGGTGGAGCGCAGACTAAAATTTTACATTTCGTAAAAGATTTACACGTTATAAAAGACAATTTATTTCCGGTTCCGCCATTGTTCAAATTAATTCAGGAGCAATCAAAAACAGATTGGAAAGAAATGTATCAGGTTTTCAACTGTGGTCACCGTATGGAAATTTATGTTCCGGAAAACATTGCACAAGATATTATTGAAATTTCAAAATCATTCAATGTCGATGCACAAATCGTAGGTAGAGTAGAAGCTTCAGACAGTAAAAAACTGACTATAAAAAGCGAGTACGGAACTTTCGAATATTAAAATTTCTACGTAGAGACGCACTGCAGTGCGTCTAACATTACGTAACACGCACTGCCGTGCGTCTCTACATTAAAAAAAACAATTATGTACGAATTACTTTTTTGGAAATATCTGGACGAAATTTACCTTAATAATCAGGAAGTTTATGAAGCTCTTGTTGAAGAACAGGAAGTAGAAGGTCTGGCTGTTCTTCAAATCGAAGTAATTATTAACAGAATTAATTCCGTTTTCTCAGAATGGGAAAGAGTCGATGATAATAGTTGGAAAAATCCAAAAGGGAAAGGCGCATTTCAGGTCATTACTACACCACAAAGCGTAAAAATTGACTGTTATGGAACAGAAGGAAAAACCATGAATAAATTGGTTGATGTAATGGAAGAATTCAAATGCCCATTGTATGATCCGCAGGTTCCGACACGTTATGACGAAATGAGTGAATAGTTTTTCTTTTAAATTAAAATAAATTTGATTGTATGGATTTCAACTTTTCTTCCAACATAATACTAGAAGACGAAACGGTTTTATTGCGTTCCCTTCAGGAATCAGATGTCGAAAATTTATTAGAAATTTCTATTAATGAACCAGAAACCTGGAAATATTCTCTGGTTGGAGCAGACGGAAAAGAAAATCTCATCAATTATATTAAAATTGCTTTACGAGAACGCGAAAACAAAAAAGAATTTCCGTTTATAGTATTCGATAAAAAATCGCAGAAATACGCTGGCTCCACTCGTTTTTACGATATTAATCTGGAATACAAAACTTTGCAATTAGGATATACCTGGTACGGTTCAGCTTTTAGAGGAACTGGACTCAACAAACATTGCAAGTTTTTATTACTGCAATTTGCTTTTGAAACTCTCGGAATGCTACGTGTAGAATTCCGTGCCGATAATAATAACGAACGAAGTATTGCTGCCATGAAAAGCATCGGCTGCAAAGTAGAAGGCGTTTTAAGAAGTCATATGCCAACTGCAAATAGTGAAGTTCGTCGCGATTCTATCGTATTAAGTATTTTAAGAGACGAATGGTTTGATGAGGTAAAAGAAAACCTGAAAAAGAAATTATAGATTAACCATCTTTTAGAAGTATATTCTGTTCCTTTCTTAGTTTTTCAACTAATTGATTAACATACGTTTTTATCTTTTGCGGAAGCAGATTCCAATTACTATCTTTTTTAAAACTTCTGCAATAGTCTAAATCGCACTCTACTGCACGAATTGCATACTTTTTGTCTTTATAAATTGTAATGATTTTTACGCGTCGTATTTCCTGATTCTCATTTCTGGTTCCATAAACAACTACAGGGTCAATATAACCATCTCCGTCAAGATCTTTTTGCGAGCAGTATTTAGTCCAGAACCAAATATTGGTTTCTTTGGGTTCTGTAACTTCAATTAAATCATTGATCTGCCATCTTTCGCGAAAACCACCATGATCAGTCATTGTACAGATTGCCTGAATTTTTGTGTTTAAAGTGTCTTTTTTGGAAACATTTTTCTGGTTTTCACAAAAAAGCAATTCATAAGTTCCGCCTTTGTCGCTGTATTCAAATGCTTTGTAAATAGGAAAATCTGAAATTCCGTTAAGTTCTCTTTCTGAAATCTGTTCTTTGGTTAATTTATAAGTTTCCACTTTTTGTGAAAATCCGTTTATTGAAAAAACAAGAAGGAAGAATACAATATAATTTTTCATGAAGTGCGTGTATTTGATAATCAAAGATATTCAAAAGAGATTTTAGAAATCCTTCAAGCATATAATTGGCAGGAGCTTCGCTTGCATTGACTCGAGCAGAAATTAAAATATACTTCTTCATTATTACTCTGCAAATTT
>SEBM01000966.1 GCA_004296145.1 Flavobacterium sp. | reverse complement strand
TGGGACGCTTTAGGTATATTGTGAGTATTAAATAATCATGCTATAACGTCCCTGGCTGCTTACTAAGTAGCAGAATAATAATAATAAGGATGACATATAAAGTAGACTGATTGTCTGCTCTATTTGTAATACTTAAACTTAAATTTTTTGGGTTGTACATTGTCATTGTTTTATAAAAACCAATTTAGTTTTTAGTTCAGAAACTAGCAAGGCTTATCGGAAAATAAATTAAAAAAAATTTAATTCTGATTTTTATCATAATTCAGAACATAGTGTTGTGATTATTGATTTATGCAGTCGAGACATTGGTAAGGTGTAGACTAAATATGAAATCGGTATTCGGTCTATTTATTATGCTTGCATTATAAATTGACGATTTTCGGCGTAAAATTTATAAATCTCTATTTTTTTTGCTAAAAATTAGTTTTGCGTAACGTCTTTCTTAGCGATGGATTTTTCCTTTTTTTTGCTGTTAGACTTATATGCGAATACAATTAACAGAAACACCCAATAAATAGCATAATGTTTATCTTCCTTGTCCGGGATAATGAGATAAGTAATGTACGCTAAAACTGCGATGACAGCCATACTTATGATAAGAATGGTTCTTTTTCTCAAACTCAACTTTTGTTCGGTTAAATCTACATTAACGATGAGCCCTTTGCCACGGTTAATAATATAGTCTTGCAATACGAGTTGAGCACCGAAACAACAGATGATAATGCCGAAATAAATAGCTGGGGGTAATAAAATTTCTACTCTTGAAATAATAAGTGATGCCCCAAAAGGAAACAGCCCGATAAAGAATAAAAAAATCAGATTTCTAACCACTAAACCTTTGTCATAATCTTTTAATATGCTAAACATTTGGAGGTGTTTATACCACATTTGGCCTATAAAGAAAAAACTAAGCGCATAAGCAAAAACGGTTGGCATTAAATGTTTCAAGGCGGCCACAAACGTAATCTCATTATAATGCGCTTCTGGTAAATGAATTTCAATGGCCATTAAAGTAATAACAATGGCAAACACAGCATCGCTAAATAAAATCATTCGCTCTAGCTGAAATTCTTTCTTGATTTCTTCTTTAGTGATTTCTTGATTTTTATCTGTCATATCGAG
>SEBM01000288.1 GCA_004296145.1 Flavobacterium sp. | reverse complement strand
TTTACTTATATAACTTATATGGTGAATATTAAACTAAATTGGTATTTTTAAAATTACGGGTGATAAACTCAAATGCCGCGTGCATGATATGCCCCATTGATTTGGCATTTTTAAATTTCATATCGTTTGTGTATCGGTACAATTCCATTTTCAACTGATCTAAATGTTCTTGTGTCGAAATAGTGTCGTGACACATTATATTCAATAATTTTTTAATTCTATTTTCGGCTGAATGAATACGTTTTGCCAGAATCGCTCTTTCTTCATCTTTATACTGAATTATAGAACGTTCTTCCAATTTTTCTTTAATCAACTGAATCATCGGAAAATTTTCTTTAAAGAACTGAGGACGATAGACTTTGAAGTTTCCTTCATAACATTGCTGGTCAAAATCAATCGGACGGATTTTGTAAACTACCTGATCAAAATCATGAATCGGGACAATTACATAATTATAAGCGCGCATATCGCCCAAAAGCCGAATCATGCAGCGTTCGTTAAATTTGACAAACTCTTTTGCTATTTGTGCCTTTTCTGTTTCTGTGCAGGAATCCAATAAAGTATCCATAAAAACATCGCCCGGAATTCCGATAATATGTTCTTCAATCAGTGTGTCTTTATAAACCAGAAAATTGATTTTGTCCGGCGAAAGAATATCTTCCAATTCTAATCCGTAAATTCTCGAAGCATCAGCTTTTTTTATATAAAAATGAACGTAATTATCATTGAGAATATTTCTCACTTTTATACGGAAAGGTTTTGAATTTCCGAAAGTACAGTAATCAATGGCGTCAATATTCAAAAACTGGATAATCTCACTATTTCCGTCAGAATGCAAAAGAGAGTAAATTCTTTTCAGATTCAGATCAATTTCTCTTCTTTCAAATTCATTATAATAAACCCGAATCCATAAAGTATCGGTTTCATTTTTATCATAAACATTTATAGAACCGGAAAAACGCAATAAGTCATCATAGAACACCGATACTTTCGAAATTCGTTCGTATCGTTCTAAATAACTTAAAAGAGTTTGCGTTAAAGGATATGACGGTTTTTTTAAAACCATTAAAGGTTCGCTCATTTTTAAATATCTTTAATACAAATTTACAGTAAATTATAATTTTTAACACATAAATAAAACTTAACGTAACAATTCACAATTTGATTCGTCATACTAAAAACTAAAACCGAAAAAATTTGGAAACCATACTTACAATCGAAAATCTTTATAAAAGATACGGACGCATTCAGGCCTTGACAAATGTATCTTTTGAAATAAAAAAAGGCCGTGTTTATGGCATTTTAGGCCCAAACGGAAGTGGTAAATCTACTACTTTGGGAATTGTCCTGAATGTAGTAAATCATACTTCTGGAAATTACCGCTGGTTTAACGGACAACTGCAGACGCACGAAGCCTTAAAAAAAGTAGGTGCTATTATTGAAAGACCAAACTTTTATCCGTACATGACGGCCGAGGAAAATCTGAAATTGGTTTGTAAAATAAAAAGCATTCCCTATTATAAAATAAACGAAAAGCTTGATTTAGTCGGTTTAACCGAAAGAAAAAACAGCAAGTTCAGCACTTTTTCTTTGGGGATGAAACAACGTCTTGCGATTGCCTCGGCACTTTTAAATGATCCTGAAATTTTAATTCTGGATGAACCAACAAATGGTTTAGATCCGCAGGGAATTCATCAGATTAGAGATATTATCAAACACATTGCGGCACAGGGAACGACAATTCTATTGGCTTCGCATTTATTGGATGAAGTTGAAAAAGTGTGTTCGGATGTAATTGTTTTGCGAAAAGGCGAAATTTTGTATTCTGGTTCTGTTGACGGAATGTCTTCAAATGAAGGTTTCTTTGAACTTCAGTCTAATGACAATCAGGCTTTGAAAAATACTTTACTGGAACATCCTTCTGTAGATAAAATTGTAGAAGAAGACGGAAAAATTCTGGTGTATCTAAAATCTGAAGTTTCAGCATCTGAACTGAATTTGTATTTATTTTCTAAAAACATTGCGCTTAGTCATTTGGTTAAACGTAAAAACAGTTTAGAAGCACAATTTTTAGAATTAACAAAAAACGCTACCATCCAAAAAAACTAAACCATGAAAAGACTTATATCTATAGAAATACAAAAAATCTGGAAAAACAAAGCCAGTCGCGTTCTTACTTTAACTTATTTCATTTTACTTTCTTTTATTGCTTTAATTGCCTCTATAAAATTTAATATTGGCCCGCTTAAATTTCAGGTAGCCGAAATGGGAATTTTCAACTTTCCTTTTATCTGGCATTTTAATACTTATGTTGCAGCATTGCTCAAGTTTTTCCTGGCAATTGTTATCGTTTCAATGATGGCAAATGAATACAGTTACGGAACTTTAAAACAAAATCTGATTGATGGTTTAAGCAAAAAAGAATTTATACTTTCTAAATTTCTTACTGTAGTTGTCTTTGCTTTATGCTCGACGATATTTGTTTTTTTCATGAGTTTAATTTTAGGATTAAGCTTTTCATCTTACAATGAATTTGGTATTGTTTTTTCTGATCTGGAATATCTTTTGGCTTTTTTTATAAAACTAATAGGATTCTTTTCTTTCTGTTTATTCTTAGGAATTTTAGTTAAGCGATCAGCATTTGCATTAGGTTTTCTTTTGGTTTGGAGTTTTATAGAGTCAATTATTAAAGGCCTTTTGGTTTTTCAAATATTTCCGGAAAGCAATACAGGTAATTACATAACGCAGTTTTTGCCTCTCGAAGCGATGTCAAATCTTATCATTGAACCGTTCACACGATTATCTTTAATAAAAAGTATAGGAACTCAGATTGGCGTTGAAAACACTAAAGATTATGGCGTGCATGCTCTGCCTATTTTTATAGTTTTGGTCTGGACATTTTTATTTGTGTATTTTTCTTACAAATTATTAAAAAATAGAGATTTATAGTATATTTGTTATACTATGAATAATTATAAAAACATTTTCATTTGGCTGTTCACCTGTTGTTCTTTTATAAAGATGAACAGCCAAAACATTGTTGTTGATGATACAAAATCAGCATCAGAATTGGTGCAGAATGTTTTAATAAATAGTTCTTGTATCAATATAGAAAATGTCAGCGCATCTGGAAATCCAACAGCAACCAAAAGCAGTTATGCATCCTTTAGTTCAGGAACTTCAAATTTTCCCTTTACAAATGGATTAGTTTTAGCTACATCACCCGCGAAAAATGCTGAAGGCCCTTATGATGAAGCGGCATCGGAAGGTGAACGAAACATGAGCTGGAATGGCGATAGTGATTTAAATAATGCATTAGGAAATGCTACAAGCACACAGGCAACCGTTTTAGAATTTGATTTTGTTTCGTTGACAAATGCAATCAGTTTCAATTATATTTTTGCATCAAATGAATATCAATGGTACTACCCGTGTGAGTATTCTGATGGTTTTGCTTTCTTAATAAAAGAATCAGGCAGTACAGAACCTTATAAAAATCTGGCTGTATTACCCAATACTACAATTCCAGTTTCTTCTACAACTGTTCATCCCAAAATAGATCCGGTTATAGTACGGGGACAGAAATATTCATGCGATGCTACAAATGAAAACTATTTCAACGGTTATAATACTGAAGAAAGTCCGATAAATTATGCCGGGCAAACCATTGCTCTGAACGCAAAAGCCGAAGTGATTCCCAATAAAAAATACCACTTAAAACTGGTAATTGCTGATGATATTACAAGAGAATATAATTCTGCTGTTTTTATAGAAGCCGGAAGTTTTCTTTCTACTGTAGATTTTGGAGAAGACAGAACGATTGCTAATAATAATCCCGCTTGTTATGGAGAAAATGTAATTCTTGATACCAAATTGGATCCTGCTGTTAATAGCTTTAAATGGTTTAAAAAAAATGCCTCAAACAATTATATCGAAATCCCTGCTGAAACTTCTTCTATTTATAATGCTAAAACTACAGGAGATTATAAAGTAGAAGTAACATTATCCGGAACTTCATGCATTGCTAAAGGTGAGATTAAAATTGAATTTGCTCCTGAAATTTTGTATACAAATACAACTATATTACAATGCGATGATAATACAGATGGAATTTCAATTTTTAATTTAACCAAAGTTGCCGGAATTGTAAAAAACAATATTTCGGAAATTGTCAATAATGGCTATTATGAATCTTTTGCCGATGCTGAAGCAAAGACAAATAAAATTGTAACTCCTGAGAAATATACCAACAAGATTGTAAACCAAATTGTTTTTGCCCGAATTGAAAATAAATACGGCTGTTTTAAAATTGCAGAAATAACACTGCAAATTTCAAATACTAGTCTTTCCTCTCAAAATCCAATGCCAACATGTGATGGTGATAATGTTCAGGACGGAATACATGAATTTGATTTTAATTCTGAAATTACGCCAAGAATAACCGGAGTTCTTAATGGTGTAGTTATCAATTATTATTTAACGACAAACGATGCTTTAACAGAAACAAATCCGTTACCTAATATTTTTAAAAATACAACACCTTTTTCTCAAATTATCTACGCGCGTGCTACAAACGGTGCCGATTGTTATGGTATAACACCAATAACACTTGTCATCAATACTTTTGATCCACCAAATTTTGAGGATGAAACTAAATATCTATGCAAAGGAAGTGCAGTTGATCTAACAGTTGATCCTACTTTCAGCAAATATTTATGGACAACCGGATACGCCGGCAATTCTATAACAGTATTGAATCCTGGAGATTATACGGTAACCGTTACTGATGCAAACGGTTGTGAAAAGACAAAAGCTTTTAAAGTTATTTTGTCTGAACCGGCTGTTATTACAGATGTTGTTGTAAAGGATTTTTCTGCTAATGAAAATACAGTCTTAATACAATATACAGGAGTTGGAAATTATCAATTTTCATTAGACGGAATCGTTTTTCAGAATGAACCTTTATTTACTGCCGTACCTCCGGGAATTTATAATGTGATCGCAAGAGATAAAAATGGTTGCGGACTGTCAAATTCTTTTATGACATACGTTTTAGATTATCCAAGGTTTTTTACACCAAATGGAGATGGTTTTAATGATCTATGGTATATCAAAAATATAGATGAACTTCCTGATTATACTATTTCTGTTTTTGACCGTTATGGCAAATTAGTAAAACAAATGAATCAAAACAGCCCTGGCTGGAACGGACAATTTAACGGTCAACTATTACCTTCTGACGATTACTGGTTTACTTTGCTTTTTGTAAATGGCAGAAATGTAAAAGGACATTTTAGTTTAAAAAGATAATTTTTGTAAATTCTAAACTTTTAAATTCCAAATTCCAATCTGAAACCTCAAACAAAAAATCTAAAATAAAACACATAAAAAATCCCAAACTCCGTAAGGAATTTGGGATTTTTTATATTGAAATTTAAAATGTATTAGATTTTAAATCTTTTTCTATCAGTTTC
>SEBM01000287.1 GCA_004296145.1 Flavobacterium sp. | reverse complement strand
TTTTTACAGTATATTGTGTTTGTTTTGTGGGATTTAGATGTTTGAATTATGAATTACATTAAATAGAATCTGAAACAAGTTCAGATTGACAAAAAGTGATTGAGTTGTACTTTAGGAATTATTACCTGTTCGCTCGGATTTACTACCTTTGAACGAAGATTGGGAAGTACGACCCACTTTGTCATCCCGAGGCACGAGGGATCTTTGCTAATATCCTGCGAGGTTTGCTAATCGGTCCCATCGGGGTTATTACCGCAGATTCGCGAATTTTTATGCCACAGATTCACAGATTAATTTTAATGTTTGAAGATAGTGAAAACCACAGATTAGAATCTGAAACAAGTTCAGATTGACAAAAAGTGATTGAGTTTTACTTTAGGAATTATTACCGCAGATTCGCGAATTTTTTAGGCCACAGATTCACAGATTAATTTTAATGTTTAAAAGTTAAAAAAACCACGGATTAGAATCTGAAACAAGTTCAGATAGAAAAAAGGTGATGAACACTGTTCGCTCGGATTTACTACTTTTGAACGTAGATTGGGAGGTCCGGACTGAATCACGGATTGCAAATCCCAGTCATCGGGAATGTATAAAAGCCAATACCGAAAAGTAACTGGAACTGATAAACCGGTTTTTTCCTGTTGCAGCATATCATCTCTTTTTTATGGAATAACAAATATAATAAATTGATTTACAGTATTTTATTTGGAATTCTAATGTTTTGGAATTTGTTATTTCAAATACTTTTTAAGTTCCGCCGCAGCCTGAAGAAATAGTGCTTTTGTCTGCGGAATCTCTGCCAGACCATTCAATAAACCAAAATCATGAATCACATCGTTATAGCGAACGGTGGTTACTACAACGCCAGCATCACTTAATTTACGTCCGTAAGCTTCGCCTTCGTCTCTCAAAATATCATTTTCTGCGACCTGAATCAAAGTTGGAGGCAAACCTTTTAGCTGTGCCAAAGAAGCCTGCAATGGTGATGCATAAATTTCTTTTCTTTTTGAAGGATCTATATATTGATCCCACATCCATTGCATCAAAGTATCGGTTAAGAAACGTTGTTTTCCGTATTTTTTATACGATTCTGTTGTAAAATCGGCATTTGTAACCGGCCAGAAAAGGATTTGTACTTTATACAATGGCGTTCCTTTTTCTTTTGCCATTAAGGCACTTGCCGTTGCCAGGTTTCCGCCAGCGCTGTTACCGACAATTCCGAGTTTACTTCCGTCAACATTAATTTCGTTACCGTGTGCGGTTATCCATTTCGCGGCAGCGTAAACTTCATTGACAGGCTGCGGATATTTAGTTTCCGGCGCCAGGGAATAATTTATAAAGACCCCAACATAACCCGTTAAAACGCTCAAATCACGAACCATACGTTTGTGTGTCGGATAATCGCCCAAAACCCAGCCTCCGCCATGAATAAACATAAAAACCGGAAGTTTTCCTTTGGCTCCAGCCGGACGAACAATATTCAGTTTGATTTTGTAACCATCGGCAGTAATTTCTTTTTCAGATTCTTCAATTCCTGATAAATCTACTTTAAATGCATTTTGAGCACCAACAAGTACATTTCTGGCATCTGCCACCGGAAGCGATTCCAAAGGCGCACCTCCTGAATTTAAAGGTTTAAGGAATTCTTTTACCTCCGGAGTCAAATGCGGATCTGATGCATAATCGGTTTGAGCTTTCATAGTCATATTGGTTAAAATTATATATGGAATTGCTATCATTTTTAAGATGCTTGATTTTTTCATGATGTTTGAACTTAAGATTAATTTTTACTTTACAGAATAAGGCAATGAAAGGTTTCCACTCGCCACTGTATATACTTTATAAACGCCAAGCATTGGTTTCGCGCCTTCGCCTTCATGCGATCCTCCGGCACCGGTGCTCACTTCCATATAGCAGCTTACGGCATCAAACTTAAAATTGCTTTTGTTGTTGATTCTAAAATCGGGAACGATAACTTTGATAGAATTTCCTTTTGTAACAACATTAAAACCGGGACTGTCCATATACATTGCCATTCCAGGATTTGTTGGAGGCAATACAACAGAAGGATCACCTTTTTTAAATTCCTTTACAGATAATCCGCCCGGAATGCGTTTGTCTTCGACTAAAATTACCCAGTGCGCATGCCAGACAATGCCATCGTTATCAAATTTTCCATCGGCATTTTCGTCCCAAAGTGGAGTGTCTTCAAAATCAGGATGAGAAGTTAGTGCGAGTGCAACAATTCCGTCCGTTTGCCCGAATCCGATATCGGAAGATTTAAGTGTAGTCGGAAAAACATACGCCAAAACTGGAGCGCCATTTAATTGTCCGACAGGATTGGGCATTGTTTTTCCGGCAGTTCCTTCAACTTTAATATCCCAAACTGTAATACCTAAATCTGCTTTATGCGAAATAGTAGCTGTTTTGATTTTAAAATCGCTGTTATTGTATTTTCCGCATTTATCACAAGCTTTAGAGACGGCATAATTAAAAAATAAAATAAACAAAATGATAATTTGTTTTTTCATAATAAGTGGTTTTAAGGGTTAATTTTCCTTAGAAAACCAATATATATGCCATACCAAACAAACCTGTCACAGTAAGGTTTTTCGCTTAATTTTATCTTTTTAAAGCACTATATTTCGCTAAATAAATCTGGTTTAGTGAGATTTCGCTAGCCTTTTTATTAGTTATGAAGTATTAGTTATGAGTTATGAGTTGTTAGTTTTGAGTTGATTTAATTTTAGATGTTGCGGAGTTTTTGGAATTCATGTGAAAATTCAATTTTTAGGATTGTTCCTTTATTATTTTCCATTGAAAAGTTCGCTTCTAAGTCATCACTTAAACCTTTTATCAGACTCATACCAAACGAGTTCAATTTTTTGGCACTAATGTCCGTATCAAAACCAATTCCGTTGTCTGCGATGGTGAGCAGGTATTTATTTTCAGAAGTCGGTTCAAGTGAAACATAAATCATTCCTGTCGCATCATTTGGAAATGCATATTTTATCGAATTCGTAATGGCTTCGTTCAAAATAAGTCCAATTGGAACGGCTTGCGCGACGTCGAGTTCCAGCGGTGTTATTTTTAATTCAAATCTCACTCTTTGTCCGATTGAAAAAGAATTCTTCAGATATTCAACTAATTCCTTAATATAATTTGGCATATTGATTGTCGAAATATTTTCAGAATTATACAATTTCTGATGAATCAACGACATCGAATGAATACGGTGCTGGCTGTTTTTAATCGCCGACAAAGCCATATCATTTTCTAAATAAGCCGATTGAGAATTCAACAGACTTATTACGGTTTGAAGATTGTTTTTTACACGATGGTGAATCTCTTTCAAAAGCCATTCTTTTTCATCAAGTAAATGTCTCAGATTAGAATTTGCTTTGCTGATTTCCTTTTCCTTTTGTTCTAATTTTACATTATTTCGCTGTTTTAATCGGTAACGGCTGTACAACAATCCGATGATAATCAAAAGCAAAACCAGACTCCATATCGAGACATTATTGAGTAGTTTTGATTTTTTTAAGGCCGTTTCCTGTAAATCAGATTCTTTGTTCAAAAGTTTGATTTCCTGTTCCTTAGTTTTGGTTTCATATTCAATTTTAAGCTCTTCAATCTGTTTGTCTTTTGAAACATGAGAGGTAGAATCACTAATTCTTTTAAAATTATTAAAATAGGTCAGAGCACTTTTATAATCCTTGTTTATAGAATCTGTTTTGTATAATAATTCCTGAAACGCCTGTGAGTTGTATGTTTTATGATGAATTTTAAAAAGCCCTAAAACTTTATCCGTAATTAACTTGGCTTCATTGGGTCTGTCAGTTTCAATATAAAATAATGCCATCAAAGTATAACCGTGAGCAATTTCCCTGAAAGTTTCAGAATTATTCAGCTGTTTCGCATAATAATCCATTTCTTTAAAGTATTTCTCTGTCTGAACCTTATCCTTAAGTTCATGATAACAATTGGCAAGTAAATAAGCCACAGACATTTTGTCGAAAATAGTTTTGGGAGGATATTGTGAAGTCACCGATTTAACGTAGGCAATAGCTTCTTTGTTTTGTCCTTTCAATGACAAAGCGGCAACGGCACTAAAAAAACTTTTGTACCACGTACCGCTGTTAATGCTGTTTTGTCCAATTTTTATACTTTTCTCATACAATTCTAATGCTTCCTGATAGTGTCCGATCGTATTGTATACATCGCCCAGTCGCGTATAAAAAATATCACCAAAAGTATAATCTTTTGCAGCTTCCATTCTGTTTATACTTTTTAGGGCATAATACAAAGCACCTTTTATATTATGTTGACCTAATTCAATATATACAATGGTAGTTTCTGCAAATTGCTGATGCCTGAAATTAATCTTTCTTAAATCTGCCAGATTTTGATACAATCTCTTTTTAGCCTCATTTATTTTTCCGGCCCAAAAATAGATTGTTGTAATCTTCATGTAATTTTCAATCCTTTTCTCTTCCATTCCCAGAGCGGCGTACAATGACATTACTTCTGTCAGAATTTTTGCTTTTTCCGGATCCAGATTAGACATTAGAGTTGCCTGAACGTCAAGAGCTTCTGCCAGGCCTTTTTTGTCATTTTGTTTTCGGCACTCATTTACAACTTGCGAAAAGCATTTTGCACTTTCCTGCGGATTATTTGCCTGATTATAATATTTTCCTAACAGCAATAGACTCTGGTGCTGCCATTTTTTTATTTTGAGCTGATTACTAACCAATAAGGCTTGATCCGCATAGGTTTTTGCATTTTTAAGATCGGTTGGTTTTACGCCGGGTTTAAATAGATAAAAATTAGCCAGTTGCAACAGTAATTTTATCTGATCTTCACCTTTTGTTTTTGCAAGCAGTTTTTTTACTGAATTAATATTTTCCTTTTCTATAAAATCACTTCCAATCAAAGGAGAACCATCATTAAATCCTTCGTCATAAGCAAGAGAAACTGGCAATTTATAGGCTTTACAAGCCAAAACTACAGAACTGTCTGCATCAATAGCGCCCTGATTAGAATTATACAAATACATCGAACAAGACTGAATCAGCAATCTCTTTTTACTTAGGTTATAACCCTGAGTACTTAAATCATTTTGTGCTGCTGAAGAAAACGATATGAGGAGTAATAAACAAAGAGAATAAAATTGCTTCATGATGTGGTTCTGAATTAAATTTTGGTTGTTTTGGCAAACAAATATAAAAATAAACACAATCCAAATGATGAAAAAATATCAGGAAAATTCATATTAAAGATGTTTTTTGTTATTTAATTTTGGAAAAAGTCCTAATTTTATTGCCATAATTAACTAATTTTATATCAATTTATTAAATTCCTAATTATACTAAAAATACCACATTTATGAAAACGGTTTCTGAGAATGGAGACAAAGCCATCGAAACATTAAAAAAACGAATTTTAATAGTTGAAGATCAATTTATAGAAGCG
>SEBM01000286.1 GCA_004296145.1 Flavobacterium sp. | reverse complement strand
AATTAAAAGAATAAAAAAAGCCCTTAAAAAAGGGCTTAAAACAATGACAATAAATAAGTTATAAATTATATAATCCCCAAATCTTTGGCAATAGAAACCAAATGTGCGGGATTATTTGCTTTAAAATAATCTTTGAGTTTTGCGATACGTTTTTCGATAGTACTTTTGCTGTTTGGCGTGATTCCTTTTTCTTTAAAAGTAGCTTCCATACTTTCCTGCGGAACACCAAACGAAAGATGTCTTATCAATTCGATATCATATTTATCAATTTCGATAACGGTTTTGTCGTGTAATAAATGCAGTAATTCCTTAGATATATTTTTTTCCTCGTTTCTGTAGGCCTTTTCAATTGCCATTTTGAGATCATAAATACTCGTTCGGCCTTTCATTACATAACCATCAATAGTAAAATCGTCAAATAAAGATTTAATGCGAAATGCCCTGTCTTCTATAGAAAAGACGATAATCTTAATTTCGGGATATAATTTTCTAACGGCGGCGATTAGCTCTTCTCCAGAATTGAGGCTGTTTGTTCTGTGATCGGCTTTGAAAGATAAATCAGAAATTAATAATTCGTAAGGCTGATTTTCTAAATGTGCTTTCTTTAATTTTAAAACAGCATCATCACAATACTTTGAATACTCTATTTCCGGAACTCCAAGATCATTTAAAACCTGAACAGCGGCTACATCATTAAAATCAATGTCATCTACAATTAAAACTTTTTTAAACATAAAGTATAGTTATTATTTAGGAAATAAGATTTTAGCTTTGAAACCTTTCTCGGTTTCAGTTTCAAAAGTAATAGTTCCTTTTATTGTTTTAATACGGTTTTCCGCATTGAAAAGACCATTTTTTAATACTAGTTTATCCTCAATTCCAATTCCGTTATCAGAATACTTAATCTGAATATTATTTTCAATTACATCAAAATCAACCACAACAAAACTTGCCTGACT
This sequence comes from Flavobacterium sp., assembly GCA_004296145.1. Lineage (GTDB taxonomy): Bacteria > Bacteroidota > Bacteroidia > Flavobacteriales > Flavobacteriaceae > Flavobacterium. Next base: position 4,518 of record SEBM01000286.1, on the reverse strand, counting down.
GTACTTTTTCATGTTAACCATAAGTTCATGTAATACTCTTTGCAATGCAATCTTTTTTTCGGGCTGAATCTTTGCCCAGTCAATCGTTTCTCCTTTTTTTATAATGATTTCGGTGGTGTTACTTTTGTAGCTTGTAAGTAACTCTTTTAGATTATTTTCATAATTCTCTCCCGTATCTATAATGCTGTTTTCTTTAGAAATATTTCGGGCATTGGCATAAATTTTCTCCAGGTTATCCAACAAAACTATTTTTTTATCTGGAACTTTAAGATCCTGGGTTTCTGCAAAAGTCATCGTATGAAATACATCATTAGCCAATTCATCATGCAATTTCTTCGAAATACGGATTTCAGATTGATATACAGCTTCTGTTTTTTCTCGTTTTCCTTTATTCGTAAGATAGAAATAAAGACATAAAGCTAATCCCGAACCAAGAATAATTACCACTAAATAAATCAGGTTTTGGCTTTTTTGACGTTCTAAGAGCAAGTCATTTTCAGCTTTTTGGGCTTTTAATACCAAATTTTCTTCGCGGTCTTTTTTAGAATCATATTTAATCTTAGCAAATTGATTTTTTGCTTTTTGTCTTGTCTTAATTATACTGTCATTAATTTTTAAATACAGCGAAGTTGTTTCTTTTAATTCTTTTCCTTCCGAAGTTTGAATTAATAATGTTAAAGAAGACAGACGATCATCAACGTTGTTTATTTCAGAAGCTTTTGCATAAGCCTCTTTTGCATATTGTCTGGCAAGTTTTTGATTTTTATCTGTATAAAGTTCAGAAAAATGCATTAAACTAGATGTAATACCAAAACCATCATCAATAGTTTTTCTAATTTCTAATGAGCGCTTTAAGTAATCCAATGCTTTGGGATTTCCCAATTTATAATAACAGTATCCAATATTATCAAGTACTCTCGCATTGTTTTCCAGATTTTCTTCCAGTTTTTTTGTTTCTAAGGGAAGAAGGATTTTTAATGCACGCTCGTACGAACGTCTTCCAATATGAACAACAGCAATATTGTTTTTTATGATGGCTTGATTTATTTCATCTGATGTGATATTATATGCCAGATTGTAATAACGAATAGCAGAGTTATAGTCGTAAAGGATTTTATAATTAACTCCTAGTAAATTATAAATACCTCTTTTATATTGCAATTCGGTATCATTGCGAAATAGGGATATTGCCTCAGTAGCTGTTGTTTCACTTGCAGAATAATCAGATGCAACTTGTTGAATTATAGCCATTTTCAAAAGACAATATATTATGAGATTGCTTTGTTTTTTTATTTCGCTTACTGATTTTGTTTTATTGTAGTAGTAAAAGGCGCTATCATTTTGGTTGTCAGCAAAATATTTTTCTGCTAATGTTAAGTAATGAGATGAAAGAGCAGAACTTTTGTTTTCTTTCATATCAGATTGTTTTTTGCAGGATTGCAAAAAAACAAATGCAATGAATATTAAAATAAAATTCGGGAAATGGATTTTAAGTTTCATTTCCCGAAAATAATAAAATTAATTAATTATTTGTAATAATTTGATTACGGCTTAGGTGGAGTAGTAGTTGTTTGTCCGTTTTGTCCACCGCCTTCACCTGGTGCATCTGCAGAAGTTGCTGGTTTTACTTTTTCTACAGTATCTAATTCATCTGCTGTGCAGGAAAATAAACTTGTGCTCAATAATAGTGCAAACGTCCCTAATAAAAATAACTTTTTCATGTTTTTATGAATTTGAAGTTGACATAGGTATGGCCGTCCGGATTCTGTCCAGAGCTTGTTAAAGCAATACCTAATCGTGGTTGGGAAGTGAAGTGCGTAGAACAGTAAGATTTTCATCTATACTTCCCGGGATAAACTCGGTCTTACGGTTTTCCGCACTTTTAATTGAACTAGTTTTGTATTTTTGTTCTTATCGCGAAATCGAATGAGAACTAATTCTGAGGCAAAGTAACGTCGCTTATGAGCCTGAATTGATACGGAATTCCCGGAATTCCTATGTTTTCCTAAGATTCCTAAGTATTCCTAAAAATTCCTGGAAGCCTATGAATAACAATACTCGAGATGATTATAAAAAAGCTGTTAGAGCTAAATATGAGATAGAAAAAGAAGGGGAATATTCTAATTATTTTTCACCTACTTCACAGGCTAATCTTAGAAATTTGTGTTGGGAAAGATTTAAAGAAAATAACAACAGTGATGATTTAATCACTTTTAATGATTTTTTTGAATTTAAATTTGATCTCACAAAAAAGAATCATTTTTCTTCAACAACAGATAAATTCAGACCAATTGTAACTTTTTTAAAAGGAGAGAAAGAACCAGCCAATTTTTATAGTGTCGAAATGGCGGCAATTTTGGTAGATTTTCAACCAAGACCTTTTAAAAAGTTTAAAGAAAAAGGAATAATTAAATTGGATGAACCCAAGCAAGGTCCAAAATTACCAGAACCATTTTTTGTTGCACCTGAAGATTCTGGTGCTAAAGTTGAAGAAGGTGAAAATAAAACTCCAATTGATGAAAAACCTTTAAGAAAATCTATTTTAGATACCTTTAATAAAAAGGCAAGATTAGGTATAATTTCAACAATTATTTTAGGTTTAATCGGAGCTGTGATTTATTTTTATATGAAAAAAGATTGCATGCAATGGACAGGAGATCATTATGAAAAAGTAGATTGTGTACAAGAGATGAATAGCTTTGTTGGTTTTAACACCATTAAACCTTTTGATGAAGTACAATTTAAACTCAAAAAAATTAATGTTTGCGATACCACAACTTGTTTTAAAAATGAACAAGCTATAATTTGGTATGGAAAAATTAGTAACCAGGTTGATTTTTTTAATATGAATGGTTTAAATCCATTAAATGGAAAACCTTTAAGACCAATAACAGACCATATGTTTCATAAATACAAAGGAGATTGTAAAACAAAAAAAAGCGGATCTGCCAACTAGCAAATCCGCTTTTTTGATTTTATATAAAATTTTATCCCACAATTTCGCCACCATTAATATGGATAAATTGTCCGGTAATATAACTGCTGTCCTGGCAGGCAAGGAAAACATAAGCTGGCGCAACTTCAGACGGTTGTCCGGCTCTTCCCATTGGATTGTCTTTTCCGAAATCGGAGAGTTTGTCAAAACTTGCCACAATTAGAGGTGTCCATATTGGGCCGGGCGCGACGCCGTTTACCCTGATTTTTTTTGGTGCCAGCATCGCAGATAATGATCTGGTATAACTTACAATAGCGCCTTTTGTGCTCGCGTAATCTACCAAATGTTCGCTTCCGCGATAGGCTGTTACTGAGCTTGTGTTTATAATAGTATCGCCTTCATTCATAAAAGGCAAAGCGGCTTTTGTAATATAGAAATAAGGATAAATATTGGTTTCGAATGTTTTTTGAAGCTGTGGTGCAGTAATCTTTTCCAATTCATTTTGCGGAAATTGTATCGCAGCATTATTCACAATAATATTAATTTTTTTGAATGTAGTATGGCATTTTTTTATTGCTGATTTACAGAATTTTTCATCTTTGAGATCACCGCTTATAATCAGACATTGCTGACCTTCTCTTTCAATCATTTCTTTGGTTTCGAGGGCGTCTTTATCTTCTTTTAAATATACGATTGCTATATTGGCACCTTCTCTCGCAAAATGTACGGCAACACTACGGCCAATGCCGCTGTCACCACCGGTTATAAAGGCTACTTTTCCGAAAAGTTTTCCGCTTCCTGTATAATTTTCACGAATAATTTCCGGTTCCGGATTCATTTGGAATTCATTACCGGGAAGTTTCTGTTTTTGTTCGGGAAATTTTTTTGGCTTCTTTTCCATTTTGAATCAATTTTTGGTCATTAATAAATCTAAAAGTAAGTTGATTTTTGAAAAAACATTAACTGAAAAAAATGAAAGATTAGCGCTATAAAACGCTTTTTCAACTCTTTTATTAATAGGGATTCTGTAAGATTTTATTGTGATAATATAAGACTGTAAAACTACTTCAGAATTACATTTGGTGGTAATTTTCGATTTTATTTTAATCGAAAGTCCTCAAAAGAATTTCAATAATTTAATTAAACAAAAATGATACATCAAATCGATACAACAGATAATATTGTCGCTTTTAGAGCATTGGCGTCTGTGACCAAAGAAGATTTTCAGACTGTAGTTGTTCCTGCTGTAGAAAAACTGGTTAGACAAATTGACGAAATCAATTTTTTATTGGTTTTAGACACTGATCTCGAAAATTTTTCTGCCGGAGCCTGGCTTCAGGATGCCATGTTAGGAATCAAAAATTTGGGTAAATGGCACAGAGCTGCCATCGTTTCTGATTCGGAAGAAATCATCGCCTTTACAAACGGTTTTAGTTATGTAGTTCCGGGCGAATTCAAAGGTTTTAAAAAAGGAGCTTTTAATAAAGCACTTAATTGGGTAGAAGGAAATATTAATTAAGAATTTCCTGTTTTTATATCAAATACCATTTTAGTATAAACAAAAAAAGCACTTCATTTAGAAG
>SEBM01000965.1 GCA_004296145.1 Flavobacterium sp. | reverse complement strand
AATTTACTGAATATCAATTTTATAGATTACAAAACTTTAGAAAAAATTCTTTTAGGTAGAACCTTTCTTGCGGTAAGTAACAGAAATTCAGATATTAAAAAAAACGAAGACGGATATCAGCTTTCATCGATTACCAACCAGAAGATATTAACTAATGGCGTTGAACGAGAATACAAACTAAATATGCGATATTCTAATGACTATGATTTAATTTATGTTAAATTGCAGGATGTAAAATCCGATGACGCTGTAGAAATCGTATATGATCAGTGGGAGAGCTTTGACAATAATCTCAGATTGCCGCAAAGTGTTAAAATAATTATAAAAGGTTCAAAAACGAGTCAGATTTTACTGGAAAACACGAAATTTGGCTTCAATAGAATGGAAACACCTTATTCAGTTCCAGCCAATTATAAGAAAATTGAGATTAAATGATTAAAAAATTTAGCTTTTTAATAGGAATTTTGCTGTTCTCGTTGCATTTCGGGCAAAAGAAAGAGCAATTACAACAACAAAATGCCGAGCTTAAAAAACAAATTGCAAAAATAAATTCAGATTTAGCAAAAACCAGAAATGAGTCTAAACTTTCCATTACATATCTTACGAATGTTAATCAAAAATTAGCATTAAGAGAGAAGGTTTATAATAATACTCAGAAGGAAAAAAGATTTATTGAAGACGAGATTTACCTCCGTCAATTAGAAATTAACAGACAAAATCGTGAGCTGGCTGTATTAAGAAAAAACTATGCACAGGTTTTAGTTAATGCTTATAAAAATAAAGGCGTACAGAATAAAGTTACATTTATTTTATCTTCAAAAGGTTTTGGAGAAGCTCTACGAAGAGTTCAGTATCTGAAACAGTATTCTGATTATCAGGATAAAAAAGCGGCAGAAATTACAAATGCAGCGGTTGAATTAAAGAGATCTGTTGAGAAGAAAAGAAAATCTGCCGTCGAAAAAGAGAATCTTTTGGTAAATCAGCAAAAAGATCTTACTACAATAAACGTAGAAAGAGCTCAAAAAGAGCAGTTGGTGAACGAATTCAAAAAGAACGAAACTAAACTTGCAGGAGAACTCAGACAGAAACAATCTCAGTCTAAAGCTCTTGAGGGACAGATAAGATC
>SEBM01000964.1 GCA_004296145.1 Flavobacterium sp. | reverse complement strand
ATAGATTGTATGCTTCCGATTTCATTATTTAAATTAGAAATTCGTAAATGTTTTTTAATGTAGTCAAATCTTTTTAAATCATCTGATAACTTCATTTGATATAAATATGGATCTTTCTTTAGCCACAAATAATTATTATCAAGTTCAATTTCAAAAGTATTTGTTGTTTCATCAAATCCAATTACCTGATTAATATAATCAATTGAATTTCCTGTTTTTTTAAATATTGAAAATCCATTGTAGCTTTCTCCTATAATATAATCCGGATGATTAGGAAGTGCCTTGAAACCAAAATAACCTTTACTGTCCAACGTTTTTAAAACTCGGTTCTGATCTATTAGCAAAGCCCCACTATTGCTTGCACACAAGAGTGTATTATTGATTACCTGAATATTCCAGGCTTGTGCAATAGTTCCTTCAACCCGATTAAAAACTTCATCTTTAAAAGGTGTTGTCCAGGAATGATAAAATAAACCCTGATTGGTTGCGACATACAGATTTTTATTAAAAATTACCGAAGCGTAAACGGTACCAATGTTATAGCTATAGTCAAAAAAGGTAAAAGGTGAATTTTGATTTATAAAAGTAATCCCGTTATCCAGTCCCAGCCACAAATTGTTTTTACTGTCAACAAATGATGTAAGTATAGTGTTGTTTTGTAATCCTTTTTGTCGATTTAAATGCTGAATTATTTTTCCGTTTAAATCACAAATTATTACACCATTAAGAACAGAGTTCAGGACAATGAATTTGTTTTTTATAATAGAACCTCCAAGTGACGTATTCTTTTTAATAAAGTTGTTTGCTTCGGTTTCCCAGGGTACAACCGTGTTGTAATCATAAATAAAAAGACCTTTTTCTAATGTCGCCAGAAGTAACTTGTTATTAGGAAGAGGAAACATTGCCCAAATCTCTTTATCGTTCAAAGAAGTAGTTCCTTTTAATGGAAACAGCTTATGATTTTTATATTCTAAAATTCCTAATGCCTTATCCTGAAAATAGAGATGTCCATTTATGATAAATGAAAATTGAAATTTAGTAGGCGCATTTATAACTCGAAGTTTGTTGTCTTTATAAAAAAATACTTTTGTAAAAGATTGAAATATAATTTCATCTTTATATATAT
>SEBM01000963.1 GCA_004296145.1 Flavobacterium sp. | reverse complement strand
ATATTCTACTAATAATAAGTTGGGAACCCAGCCGAGCCAGGCAATAATCTGATAAACATCCATCGGATTGGGATGGAATAAATATACTAAAATAACCTTCCACATCCGCAGGGTAATCGCTGACAATGCTAAAGCGAAACTGCGCCACATCCAGAATCTGTGCTGACGTATATTCCGTTTCCTGATTTCTGCATAAGCCCTGAATGTGCTGTAGAACCAGAGTATTCCAAGTAAAACAAAGGCCAATTTTGCAATCCATCCACCATTTGCGAAAAAGCCAATATAAATACCTGATATTGACGACAGTAGTAAGGTCACAATAACATAAATCCTGCCAGAAAAGCGGTGCAGGTATTTTAGGTTTTTATCAAAAAAAACAGCAATAAATCCTGCCAACAAAGCGAAAATACTGCTGTAAACGTGTATGTAAAAAATAGGAAGATATTCCGGTCGGGAATGCACTTCCGTCTGTTTGATCATCAGAAAACTGACATTGGAACTTATCGGGACGTAGTCTAAAGTTATTTTCAGCATCAGTCCAAAAAAGTAAATAAAAGCAAGCGCAATGATACTTTTAAAAACAAATTTTTTGGATGTTAGCAAGCTAAACATTGCCTGAAAATCTAGACAGGAATAAAAACAACCGCTGCAACACCTGCTAAAACGATAATGATAGAGGAGAGTATATCCGGTTTTCTTATTTCGCGCACTTCACTTTTTTCTATTTCTACCATTTCTCCGGCTTTGTTTTTACCATAGATTTTGGTGTTATCTACTTTCAAAACTTCTACTTTCTGAGTTTTTGCGTCCTTAGTCTGGATTGTATATTTTTTATACAATTCTACAGAATTGTCGCGCATTGGTCTGTTGGGTGATACAACTCTGGTTTGGCAGGATACAAAAGCCAGGAAAACGATCAGTGATAAAAAAAGATTCTTTGAGAATTTCATTTTTTGTAGGATAATTAGATATGCTGTCAAAGTTAATAAGATTTTGTCATAGTAGACAATGATATTTTAGATAATCCTCAGAATTCCTTGCGTTACACCGATTCCATTGGCGATTTTTAAATTAAAAAAAATTGCAGTTGCAAAACTTTGACATTTCACAAACTGCAATTTAATTA
>SEBM01000962.1 GCA_004296145.1 Flavobacterium sp. | reverse complement strand
GAGACTTCCAGACTCTATTTGATGTGTCTTCGTCGCAAACAAGACTGAAAACAGGACATTGATTTAATCTTATTTTACTGTTGTATTTTGAAACATAATCTTGTATTAATAATGGGATTTGATATTCAAAATTGTTTATATAGTTAGCATCTAAAATTATTACACGTTTTCTCGAATTTTTATTCAATACTTCTCCCATCTGTTTTCTACGCTGTTTTAATAGCTTTGTATAATCTTGTAATTCTTTAGTCCATCTGCTGATAGCTGTTTTCTTTTTATTTTTTAGAGCGTCTAGAAAAGTGGTCTTCTTAATTTTTCTCTTTTGCTCATCATGCTGGATACTCAATTCTGCTATTGCATGGATGGCATTCGGATAAAAAATTTCAGTTGCATCTTCAGTTGTAAATCCTTCATTTGAAAGACAAACAATAACAGCCTTTTCAGTATCAGTTAAAGATGCTCCAAATTCTATTTTAAACCGTTTTAGGAATTCATCTCCATTTGTAAAACCAGTGAGTTCAGTTATATATTTTTTTAGATCTGATGCCTTAGAATCTAAGATGGAGTCTAATTCAGCTTTTGTTAGTTCTTTTTCTGAGCCTACAGTTTCATTAGGAAAGTGTGCATGGAGTCTATATTTAATATTGGCTGTTTGATTCTTTTTATAATGGCAAAGCATCTGTAAAACGGGTTTGTAAATTGTAGAAAGTGTAAATTTTTGCTTACTCTCATGATACTTACATTGAACTGCTTGTTGCCCAGTTGGTGTAATAATGTCTATGTCTTCGATTATACCTTCAACAGTGATTTCAGTATCATTTGTCGACATTAATAATTTTTGAAACGTTATTATGAATTGGTATATGAAACCTTGTATAGTGTAATCTGCTGTTCTACTCATGATTTATTTTATATTTAATATCCCAAAACCTCCACCTTACTCTTTCCACTCTGCTGCTTACTCACCTTAATCTGTACCGGAATTCTTTCAGTCATTTCCTGCACGTGGGAGATGACGCCTACTTTACGGCCCTGATTGTGCAACCTTTCTAATGCATCCATAGCGATATTGAGCGTAGTAGGGTCGAGAGAGCCAAAACCTTCATCAATAAATAAAGATTCTACT
>SEBM01000285.1 GCA_004296145.1 Flavobacterium sp. | reverse complement strand
GTTGTATCTGAAAGCAGGCGAAAATGATTTTCTACCATTTTCGGCAAAGAAAAGGAATTGGCAATTAAATCTCTTGTATTTACCGATATCTTTTTGTCGCCTGAATAAACATTGCCAACAATCTCTGAAAGGGCTTTTATATCTTTTGCTTCAATAATAAATCCGTTTTCTGCATTTGTGATTGCTTCAGTATTTCCTCCTACATTTGTTGTAATTACCGGAACATTGGCAGCAAGACTTTCTAAAATTGACAAACTGAAACATTCCATATGAGTTGGCTGCAGCATATAATCATATTGATAGAAAATCTCATTCAGGTTCGGTTTGCTTCCCATAAAAACAAAACATTTTTCGAGAGAATATTCTTTTATTTTTTCTGTCAAATGATTTTTATATGGTCCGTCTCCATAAATATCAATCTTAATTTCATTTCTGATTTGTGAAGGAAGGAGATTTACCGCTTCAATTAAATCCTGAATACCTTTTGATTCCCGTAAATGCGACGCTACTAAAAAACTAGTTTTTATAGAATTGCGGTTGCCTCTCACTAAAATTGTATCCAGAATAACGCCGTTGTAAATTGTTGTCGTTTTTGATTTTAAATGAGAACCAAAATCTTTCAAAATTTCATTTACAGTATAATCTGAAACCCCAATAAAAAGATCAATATATCTCGAAAACAACAAGCCTTTTATTCTTTTATTTATTTTCTTTTTGAATGAATATCCGTGTAAAGGTCTTGGATTATGGTCTACAGTAATAACCTCAGCGTTTGAAAGTTTCTTTACTTTTTGAAAAAATGGGGTACATAATTCAACAAAATGAGTAATAATATGAGTGTAATCAGGATTTTTTGCTTTGCAAAAATCCAGAAAATTATTTTCTACACTTTTATTTTCATCACTGTAAATAGTCAGATTTGAATAACCTCCATGATCTGAATTATTTGGAAAAAACCAATCTGCCTGAATATTATTTTCTTTGCACTTTTTATCAAAATCCCAGAAAAAATAATCCATTCCTCCTACTCTTTCACGGAGTAATTGATAATTACAGATTATGGCGATTCTATTCATTAAATGTTGATAAAGTTTGAGCAATACGCTTACTGGTTCCAGGTAATTCCTGTCCTATTTGTAGGTCGATCATGTTTTTTCTTTCTTTCTTTCTTTCATCCGGATTTATAAGAGACTGATTAATCTGATCAATTAACTGTTTTTTATCTTTGGCTATTGTAACTGCATTGCCATCGGTAACTTTTTTGTAATGAATGTAATTTAAAAATCTCTGATCATCATATAATCCATTTTGACGATTACCAAAAACGGTATTAATAACCGGTTTGTCAAATAACATAAAGTCAAGACTCATGGTAGAACACATGTTAATGCTCAAATCCGAATTTTCAAGCAATGATCTCAAATCGGTAATATCTTCCTGGCTTGGTATACGTTGCGACCAGCTTTCCTGATGGTTTTCTCTTGTCAAAACCCACTTAGGAACATTCCAAATAATTTCAGGAAATTCATCTCTTATAGCTTTAAATCTCCTGTCATCTTCCGCCGGAGAAGTTCTTACCAAAAGTTGCACAGGAAACTCAATTTCATTATTTCTGATTGCCTCTGCAATTGTTTTAATAACGATCGGATCATTTGGCCCGATAGATACATCTGCACAGCTGTAACAAATTATTTTTTTAGCTGGATCTAAATTGAATTTAGAAAAGAAATTTTCTTTTGATGATTCATATTTAGAAAGCACATAAGGTTCAAACTGAGGAGTTCCTACGATTTCTACATTTTGTCCCTTAACATTTGGATAAAAGTAAAGCAACTCATCTTTCATTAACTGACTCCATACCAGAAAATTATCAAAACTACCCAGCATTCTACCTTTGGATGCCAGATTATCCCAACTAAAAATAAAAGTACTTGTAGGAATTTTTGATTGAATGGCTGCATATAAAAAAGGAGCCAGATAAGGTGGACGCTGGTGTGTAAAGAATAAATGCGAAGGCTTATCTTCTTTTAGAATTCTGATATATTCTTTTGTTATTGCATTTTTAGAAAAAGAGGAAAACTGCAGTTTTTCAGCAAATAAAATACTTGCATTTGAATGTATATATTTTGTAAAAACATAAAGACTTTTTATAAATACTGATCGTACAGAATTGTTGACAGGATAACCAACTTTAAGATTATCACGCATTCCGTAAAAGCTTTTGTATTTTTGTAAGTGCGCTAATTCTTTCCATTTCCTAAAAGCCCAGGTTGATTTTCCTTCTTTAAAAACAGCAAGTTCTTTGATTTCAAGTTTAGGATTATCAAAATTTTTATAACAACTTTCAGGCAGACCGGAATAGATTATAATTTTATCAAATTGTGCTGATGCTTCTGTAATAAAATCGCTCATTACAAAATTCCTAAAACCTACACCATCCGTTATTACTACTCCTAACTTTTTCATTTAATTATAATTATATATCTCTAAACTGCTTTTGATGATTCAATTGCCAAATATTTTCTTTTTGAAGACATTCCAAAAACAACTCATTACTATTTCCGTTTCCAAAATCATCTTCTACGATTTGCACTTTGTGTGAATCAATAATCGAAAGTGCTTCTTTTATACTATTTTCAGAATAATCAGTATTAACGATATCAGCATGAATGGCTCTGTTTTGCTGACGGGTTCCAATATTAATTATCGGGATTCCATAATAAGGTGCTTCTCTGATTCCCGCACTGCTGTTTCCTATTATAAACTGGCTGTTTTTTAATAAGGTTAAAAAGTATTCAAAACGAATGGAAGGAAAAATTCTAAATCTTGGATTTTCTTTTAATTCCTGATAAGCATCAATTATAAACTGGCTTCCTAAATCATTATTTGGAAAAATAACAACATAGTTGTGATGGTCCTGCAATAAGGTTTTTACAAAACTTTCTGTATAATTTTTCATCTGTTTAAATTCTGTCGTGACAGGATGAAACATTACCACTGCGTATTCTTCAAAATCAATTTTATAATATTCTTTTACTTTTTTTAAATCTGGCAACTGGTCAGAAAACATAATATCGATATCTGGCGAACCAATGGTAAAAATTGATTCTTTTATTTCTCCCATTTGTATCAATCTTTTCTGTGCCTGTTTGTTTGATACAAAATGAATATGGCTCAACTTAGTAACACTGTGCCTGATCAACTCGTCTACAGTTCCTGAAATTTCACCTCCTTCTATATGTGACACCAAAATATTATTGAGTGAACCGACAATTGCGCCGGCTAACGTTTCAACCCTATCACCATGTACAATAATCATATCCGGACTTACATCCTTGCAATATTTTGACAATCCTTCAATGGTTTTGGCAAGTGTCAGATCCATTGTTGTTTCGTGCGTATGATTCTGAAAAGTATGTATGTTTTTAAAATTGCAGCGTTCGATTTCAATTAAGGTATATCCGTATTCTTCCTGCAAATGCATCCCGGTTACAAATACAAAAACTTCAAAATCCTGACGATTTTCAAGAATTTGAATTAATGATTTTATCTTACCAAAATCAGCACGTGTACCTGTAAGAAAAAGGATTTTTTTCATTATTAAATCAATTTATGCTGCTAAATATTTTGTCATACTTAAGATTTTACGAAGTAATCTGACGTATTAATAACTCTCCTTTTTGAGTTATTAAACTATTATCAGCAATATTCTGAGCAATCATAACATGTGCTCCTATAACAACATTTTCTCCAATAGTCAGTTCTCCAATAATTGAAGAATTACAGTACATCGTTACATTATTACCTATAATATTTCCGTTTCCGCCTCCATTTTTTTTATGCCCGATCGTACAGCCATGGTGAATTTTAAATCCTTTACCAATCGTATTTCTGCTGCCGATCACAGTGCCTTCACCATGAACAATATAAAATCCTTCGCCTATCTGGTTATTGAAATAAATTTCACAAGAGCATAATTCTTTTAGCAGCCAATGTATTTGTGGCTTTAAAATTTCTTCATTATTTTCATGCAAAACCCGGCCTAATCGAAATAAAAATAGTGCCAATTCATTAGAGTTATTGGTTATGCTGTTTTTAATTTCATCTTTTGAAAGGTTTGGAAAATGGTAGTTTACATCTTTAACTGTTAATTCAAAAGCAATATTGATATAGTGCTCTCCAATTGCTTTTGAATTGTAAACTTTTTTTAAAAGAAATAATACAAAATCTTCCATTTAGTCAATATCTTCCCAGGTAAGCTGCTCATCATTTTCAATATCTCTTGTTGCAGTTTTGCCAAGAACATCATTAAATTTTTCGGCCAATATTTTACCGGTACCAGGGCGTTTTACCCAAATATTTTCTTTAGTAAAAGCTTCTCCTTTTTTTATGTTTTTTATAGCACACACCGTAGCAAAGGCAAAATCAATTGTCACCTGTTCTTCTAGTGCAGGTTTTTTTGTCCCTCCGCGCATCAAGGCAATTTCTGCACTTGCAACTATTAATTCCTGACATGCTTTTTCATCCATACTGCAAACAATATCCGGACCGGTACGTTGCATATGATCTGTAAAATGTCTTTCTAAAATACTGGCACCAAGCGCAACTGCACCAAGGCAGGCATTATTATTAAGAGTATGATCACTTAAACCAAAAACTTTTTCAGGAAAAGCTTCGTGCAATTCTACCATGGCTCCAAAACGCACCAAGTGTATCGGTGTAGGATATAAATTTGTAGTATGCAATAACGCAACCGGAATATTATGTTTGTCAAAAATGGCAACAGCTTTCTGAATACTTTCTATTGTATTCATTCCCGTACTTAAGATTACCGGTTTGCCAAATGATGCAATATGTTCTAATAATGGATAATTATTACATTCTCCTGAACCAATTTTATAAGCTGGAATATCGAATTTTTTTAATCTCTCTGCTGCTGCACGCGAAAATGGAGTCGAAATAAAAATCATGCCTTTGCTTTCTACATAATTTTTCAATTCTAACTCTTCATCTTCATTTAGAGAGCAACGTTCCATGATTTCATAAATAGAAACATCGGCATTTCCCGGAATTACTTTTTTGGCCGCACCACTCATTTCATCTTCAACAATATGTGTTTGATGTTTTACCACCTCAACACCTGCTCTTTGTGCTGCATCTACCATTTCTTTGGCAATCTGCAAAGAACCTTCGTGATTAATTCCGATTTCTGCTATTACCAATGGCGGATAATCTGCGCCTATTTTTCTACCGGCTATTTCTATAAATGGATTCATAAATAAAATAATTTATTATATGGTTTTGTTTTTGGAAAGTAGATATGCTGCATATTCAAAATCTTCCTGAGTATCGATATCAACTTCGGCAAAAATATGATTTATCTCGAAGGGAAATGCATTTTCTGAAATAATTATATTATCAATAATTAATGCTGCTTTTGTAATGTACAATAAACCGTTTTCAAAAAAAAGAGGCTGTAAATCC
>SEBM01000961.1 GCA_004296145.1 Flavobacterium sp. | reverse complement strand
ATCCTGAATATTTAAACGCAAAACACGACCTTGTGGCCCGTAAAAACCTCCGGCAGTAGCTGTAATTCCTTTAAAAATTTTATCAGATTCTATTATTTTTTCTAATTTTTCTGAACAAGCAATCGCATAAGGTTTTCCTTTTCTGATATCCCAGTTGGTATGCGCCACAAAAGCATCTTCAATAGCTGCATTCGATACTTCATCAATCAAATAGGAGCGAAGCATGTTATCCAAACCAAGTCCGAATTTAGACATCACAAAACTATCAACCGGAATATCCTCATGCAAAGATCCCGAAGTTCCGATTCTGATAATGTTCAGTGAAGTCAGTTTTTCTTTTGGTTCACGTGTTTTTAAATCGATATTTACTAATGCATCTAATTCATTAATTACGATATCAATATTATCAGGACCAATACCGGTTGACATTACTGTAATTCTTTTTCCTTTATAAATTCCGGTTTGGGTTTTGAATTCTCTTTTTTGAGTAGAATATTCAATTGAATCAAAAAACTGAGTGATTTTTTCTACTCTGTTTTGGTCTCCAACAAAAATAATATCGTTGGCAATATGTTCAGGACGAAGGTTTAAGTGATAAACGCTCCCGTCCGGGTTAAGTATAAGTTCTGATGATTGGATCATTTCTTCTGAGGTTCTAAGTTGCTAAGATGCTAAGGGTCTGAGTTTTTTCTTTGAGGTTATGAATTCAAATAATCTAAAATCTAAAATCATAAATCTAAAATTATTTAACCACCTACACGTTTTGTTTTAAATCCTTTTTCTTTTAAAATTGCCATAATTTTATCGCGGTAATCTCCTTGAATTATTATGGAATCATCTTTAAAAGTTCCGCCAACGCTTAGTTTGGTTTTGATTTCTTTGGCAAGGATTTTAAAATCTTCGTCAGATCCTTCATATCCTTCTATTATCGTGGTGGCTTTTCCTTTTCTTTTTTCGAATTTGCAAATCATGGGTTCTTTCTGAATGTAAAGAACATGATCTTGTTCCTGAACTTCTTCTGGTTCGTTTGATTCTACGTGATCGGGAAATAAATTTTTTAATTGATCTTGTAAGTCCATAAAATTTTATGCTAAAAATAAATTACAACAATACCTTTCTAAATAAGGC
>SEBM01000284.1 GCA_004296145.1 Flavobacterium sp. | reverse complement strand
TCTGAAAGCCTTTTTTGTTTATTCCTTATTTTAATGTTTTTAAAAGTCCTTCGGGAGCTTTTTCAACATACATTTGATTTCGTATCCCGTTTATTGATTTTGCGTCCATAAAAGTCTTTAAAGTCTTTCCTCTGTCCTGTTGTGTTTTTTTAGCCGCAGCGCCTGTAATTTTTGAAATCGCAGTATTCAGCAACGGTTCAGAAGCATCTCCTAAAACTCCTAAATTAGATACATATTCCAATTGCTCATAAGTTGGTTTAAGGCCGTCTGTATATTCTCCAAAACCGGCAGAATTGACAATTTTAAGAACCAAAGGCTGCATTGCATATTTATGATTCGGATTTACTTTGTTTTTGGTAAACGTTTCAGAATCATATAGCGTCACAGAACCTACATTTTTTCCAACGGTATAATCTCCAATTTGCACCACTGTGATGTAAGGAGCCAATCCGTTAATAATTAATTCACTTGCCGATGCAGTCCCATCTGAAGTTAAAATATAGATCTTACTTAGATTAAGGCTGTTTAACTGTTTCCCGTCAATATTGTCTACAAATCTGTTATTCAGAGATTCCGGATCTTCGGTTTCATAAGCTGCATTTACTTTTGCATTCCATTTTTCTTTAGCAAAAATCTGATCTTTAAATTGTCCTGTAATCATACTTGCCAAACGTGTTGCAGTATTAACCGATCCTCCTCCGTTATATCTTAAATCCAAAACAAAATCAGTAATTCCCTGCGCTTTTAATTGCCCAAAAGCATCATTTAATTGTGTGTCATAATTAGCATAAAAACCATTATACATCATGTAACCAATTTTATGACTACCCGAAACTATCACCTTATTGATTAAAATAGGATTTTCATCAAGAGTTGTTTTAACTAAAGAAAGTGATTTTCCATTAGACTCAACTGTAGTTCCATTATACTGTGCCAGATTCAAAGTGTAGGCTTCAGATTCTAAAAGCAATTGTCTGTAATTTGACACTGTTAACTGTGTTCCGTTTACTCCTGTAAAAAGATCGCCACGTTTGATATCTTTTTTAGAAGCATCAGAATTTGGAATAATATAACGTACATAACCTACTAAATCTGTTGAACTTCCCGGTTTATAACTTAATCTGAAATCAACTCCGTCATTTTTAGAGGTTCCCTGAAGTTCTTGTTCCAAAACAGTATAATCGTCAACAATCCAGCTAAAACGATCTATTGCTTCTCCTTTTGGGAATTTACTTATTGGTTTATTTAATAAATTTTGAAATAAATCTTCCGGATCTGAGTAGTCATTCAAAAAAGAATTCAGGGCTTCCTGGTTACTAAAACGATCGTCTGCTAAATTAGCGACGTCTCCCTGCCATAAATAATACTGATTCAGACCTTTCCAGATAAAGTCATTTACCTGTAAATTAGCCGGAGCATCAACATCATCCTGATCCTCACAAGATTGCAAAGCAAAGGCAAGCAGAAATAATAATAGTAAACTTCTTAATATTGTTTTCATAAAAATATGTTCTATAAAAGTATTAACGTAAAAATACTACCTTTAGTTTTAACAATTATAAGTTTATTAGAATTATTTTAAATAAATTTTACAACTTCTGTGTAACAAAAATAATTGTGCCTCGTCTTGCTTATATAAACCAGATTATAATGTTTGATTTTAATAATGAAGTTCTTTTAAATAAGTCCCGATCTCCAGACATTCTAATTAGTTTATTAACCAACCAAAACAAAAAACCGTCACACATGAATCAGATTGTGTTTATAGAATTAATAAATCCTTTTAAAGACAAAGTTTTTCGTCTGGCAAAAAGATTACTTACGAGCACTGAAGAAGCAGAAGATGCCACTCAGGAAGTAATAGTTAAATTATGGAATAAAAAAGAAAGTTTAGAATCTTACAACAGCGTTGAAGCACTGGCCATGACAATGACAAAAAATTATTGCCTGGATCAGTTAAAGTCTAAAAGGGCAGGAAACCTACAAATTGTACACAACAATTTTACAGACCGGCAGCCGCAATTAGACAAAAAACTGGAAGATGCTGACAGCTTAGAATGGGTAGAAAAAATAATCGGCGAATTGCCGGAACAATTACAAATATTAATTCAGTTACGCGATGTTGAACAATATGAATTTGATGAAATAGCGAAAATTGTCAACATGAATGAAACCGCTATCCGGGTGGCGCTTTCGAGAGCGAGAAAAAAAATTAGAGAATCAATGCTTAATACACACCGTTATGGAATTAAATAGAATAGAAAATATATTAGAAAAATACTTTCAGGGAGAAACTACTATTGCTGAAGAAAAAGAATTAAAAGACTATTTTTCTTCGCCTGATGTTGCGCAGCATCTGGAGCAATACAAACCAATGTTTGGTTATTTCTCTCAGGTAAAAGAACAAAAATTGACGCAGGAAATACCACTACAAACTAAGAAACGAAATGTGGCGTGGTTATCAATTGCAGCTTCTGTTGTTGTTTTACTGGGAATTGGAACCTTTATGTATGTGAGCGAAAAAAATACACCTCCGGTTGTAGCGCAAACAGAATTAGGAACCTATGACAATCCTGAAGAAGCCTTAGCGGCAACGCAAAAAGCTTTGGCAATGTTGTCAAACAATGTGAATGTAGGTATAGAAAGTGTACAATACATTCAGGAATTCGAACAATCAAAAAACAAAATCTTCAAACAATAATTTAAAATATAATAAAAATGAAAAATTTCATCATAACAATAGTTTTCGCATTCGTAAGTACTGGATTTTATGCACAAGGCGCGTTTGACAAATATGACGGTCAGGACGATGTAACTTCTGTAATTGTAAACAAAAAAATGTTCGATTTAATGAGTAAGGTAAAAGTTGATGCTTCTGACAAAGAAATGCAACAATACATTAACTTAATTAAAAAATTGGATTATCTAAAAGTGTTCACTACAAAGAACCCAAAGATTGAATCTGACATGAAAGCTACCGCAGATAAATATGTAAAAACGGCAGGTCTTGAAGAATTAATGCGTGTAAACGATGGCGGAAAAAGCGTCAAAATAATGGTAAAATCCGGCGCAACAGATACACAGATAAAAGAATTACTGATGTATGTTGAAGGTGCTAAAAATGACGAAACTGTTTTACTGTCATTAACAGGTAATTTTGATATAAACGAAATTTCTGTATTAACAGACAAAATGCAGCTTCCTGGTGGTTCTGACTTAAAAAAAGCCTCTAAAGGCAAAAAATAAGATGAAAATAAGCGTCTTCACCTCAGCCATTTTAGCTTTACTAACTTTAATAAGTTGTGAATCTAAGCCTTCTTTGCAAAAATATTTTGTAGAGAATACAGAGAACAAAAATTTTATTGCTCTTGATGTTTCACCTACTATTTTAGATGTAAACAAAGCGAAGTTATCAGCAGAACAAACTGCAGCTTTAAACTCTTTTGACAAAATGAATATCCTTGCGTTTAAGGCTAATGCCAAAAACCAAGCGGAGTTTGAAACTGAAAGAGCAAAAGTGAAAGCAATTTTAAAAGATCCGAAATATCAAGAATTGATGAAATTTGGTTCAGGCAAAGAAGGCGCATCTATAAGCTACGTCGGTTCTGATGAAAATATTGAAGAATTTGTGGTTTTTGCCAACAGAAAAGAAAACGGTTTTGCAGTCGTTCGTGTTTTAGGAAAAGATATGAATCCAAACAATATTATGACTTTAATGAGTGTTTTAAAAGAGTCTAAAATTGACATGGAACAACTTAAACCTTTGCAGCAACTGATTCAGAAATAATCTTACTTTATACAAACAAAAAAGCTCCATTAATTTGGAGCTTTTTTATTTATATTTAAATCCAAATAGCCACACCTAATTAAAGCAAATAACCAAATGAAAATACCACAATTTGTACTACTCTTATTTTTAGTTTTTTCTTCCAACATAAATAGTCAAAGTAATAAAAAAGCAAAACAACCAGAAAAAGATTTTGAAACTTTCTGGACTACTTTTAAAGATAATTATGCCTTTTTTGAACTTAAAGGTGTAAACTGGGATGAAACGTATAAAAAATTCAGACCTCAAATAAACAATAAAACAAGTGAGAAAGATTTAATTGCTGTTTTTGAACAAATGGTTACACCGCTTAAAGACGGACATATTACTATTTCTAAAGGTGATGATGTAATTTATAAAGCAAAAAAGCCTTCTGCATTTAAAGATGAATTTAAAGGAATTGAAAAAGAACTTTGGAAGACAAGTTTTACTACATTGGAGAATAACTCCTTTTCGAAAATAACGGGAAGCGGGCCACTTTTTAAAGAAGAGAATCTCTATTATTCGGGAAGAAACAAAGACATAGGATATATAAAAATCACCCGTTGTTTTGCTAATATGGAGAGTCTTTTTGATGATAAAAAAGAAAAAGAAGATATTCAATTAATGCTGACTCTTTTTGACAGCATTTTAAATTCCTTATCAGACACAAAAGGAATAATTATCGATATGAGATCCAACGGCGGCGGACATGGCGGCGATTTACTTGCCAGCAGATTGGCATCAGAAAAAAGAATAACGCACTACAGATCGGTAAGACAAAAAGGTGATTATGAAAATTTCTCCACTCAGGAACCTATATACATTCAGCCAAACAATGGTGTTCAATATTTAAAACTAGTTGTTATTTTAACAAATGATAAAACAGCAAGTTCAGCCGAAGATTTTACGATTTCTTTATATCAACAACAAAATGTTACTACAATCGGCACCAATACATCGGGAATGTTATCTGATATGTTTGGAGCAGATCTATCAAATAATATTTCATTTACGCTTTCTAACCAAAGATATTATGCTACAGATAAAAAATTATTAGAAGACGTTGGTGTGCCTGTAAAAATTGAAATTAAAAATGCTAAAGATGATATTCAAAACAAAAAAGATCCAGTTATACTAAAAGCAATTGAAGTTTTAAATTAAAATTTGAAAATGATTATTTGTAAGTTTATTCTTATTTAAATTTTATTTTGATGTTAACTGAATTTAATTACTTTTACATCATTCAATTCATTTAAACCAAAAAATTAAATACTAAAACATGATACAAAAAACATCGAATGCCTTTATAGCGGCATCTTGGGTAGCTCTTGGAGCGGGAACAATTGGATTTATAGTTGGACTTGCAAGAGCTGAAATGCTGTTGAACGAAAAAGGATATTATTTTACCGTTTTAATGTTCGGACTTTTTGCTGTTGTTTCATTGCAAAAAAGTGTTAGAGACCGATTAGAAAAACTTCCTGTAACAGACATTTACTACGGAATCTGCTGGTTTGGAACATTATTATCAATTGTTCTTTTAGTTGTTGGATTGTGGAATGCTACTATTCTGCCAAGTGAAAAAGGTTTTTATGCTTTTGCATTTTTATTAGCATTGTTTGGAGCTATTTCTGTTCAGAAAAATACTAGAGATAATATGTCCATTTCTAATGAATAATATTTAGAAAACATATAAT
>SEBM01000960.1 GCA_004296145.1 Flavobacterium sp. | reverse complement strand
GATAAGTAATTCACTTTGTAAATTATGAGTTATAAATTATAAGTTATGAATGATTTACAAATCACAACTTTTTTGCAAAAGTAAACTTTTATCTTGCGATTTGCGAATTATTTATGGAGATAGGATTTTAACAAAAAACTCAAATCAAAATAATGAATTTGCTGCGGAACATTCAGGATTGGTTTTCGGACTAAACTTTCATTAGTCAGATAATAATGCAATCCGTCTTTAGTCGCAATGCCTTCAATTTGATGAAATGGAAGTTTGAGGTTTATTTTTCGTTTATTTCCCGTTGAGAAATCATGATTTTTAAAATCATATAAAAGATATAGAAAAGTTTTTCCTGTTTTAGAATAACCGCATAATACAACAAGTTTTTTCTCTTCCAGATAAGTGGCGCCTGTTACCAAACCTTCCGTATTAATGCTTTCTTTATAATTAGCAATATGTTTTCCTGATTGATTTGGCAAAACATAAATACTTGTTTTAGAAGCACTCCATTGTTTGGTAAACAAATAAATGCTGTCTTTTGTCACAATAAAAGCTTCGCAATCAAAATTGGTTGTATTTCCTCTTTGAGGTTTAAAATCAGTCTGATCAGAATATGAAAAAGAAATTGTGTCAATAATTGGTTTTCCTTCTAAAAAAGATTTTTTTTCGATTTTTAAAATATGCAAATCGTTTCGGTTGCCCCTGTAATTATTTCCAAAATCTCCAATATACAAGTGCGTGCTGTCCTGCGAAATTTCTTCCCAGTCATGATTGACAATGTTATTAAGAATGATTTTTTTTCTGATTTTCCCTAAAGTATCCAAACCGTAAATTGTGGTGTCATGATCATCATTATGAGTCCATAATAAATTATCAAAAGCAATTAATCCTGAAGTTTCTTTTACAGAATCATTCAACTTGAATGAAAACTCCGGTTTTATTTTGAGACTTTTATACAAACAACTTCCGTCATTTATTTTCGCATTCAGATTATAGTTGTCGGCAAGATTATCTGTACAGCCTGAAATTTGCCCGTAAGTTGTTGCTGCAAATAAGAAAAAGAATAAAAAGACTCTTTTCATTTTCATTTTAAAATTCAAATTTGGTTAAAAGTAAAGTTTTAAAATAAATTGATTTTAAAA
>SEBM01000959.1 GCA_004296145.1 Flavobacterium sp. | reverse complement strand
TCTTCAGCCATCTTTAGCTTACCGCCAATTGATCAAACTGGCTTGATGGAAGCATTGAGAGGATTACTACCGGAAGCCCTAGGTAATGATTTTAAAGAAACTCTATTTGAGAACCAAATGAAAAAAGAAAAAATCGAAAACTTGGAAATAA
This sequence comes from Flavobacterium sp., assembly GCA_004296145.1. GTDB lineage: Bacteria > Bacteroidota > Bacteroidia > Flavobacteriales > Flavobacteriaceae > Flavobacterium. The sequence continues at coordinate 982 of SEBM01000959.1, read as the reverse complement.
AGGCTGAGTAAACCTGATTACACTACGTATCTATTTTGAAAAAAGTAATGATTGATGATTTTCACAATACTATAGTTTGCAAAATACGTTAGAAGAAGAAAAATATTATGTAAATGTAGAGTATTTTATAAAATTACAAACCATCATAAGTTTTATCGATAATAAAAGATAGCGCTTCCTTAATTGCGGCTCTCCCTTCTTTACTTTTAATATCTAAACCGCAAAATGTGTTATCATTAGTACTTGCATAGATATCGAGATAATAGATGCCAGATATTAGCAAAGCCATAATAGCGCGGTATCGCCTTGAATGTTCAACAAAGTGAGGATCAGATATATTTTTAAACAACAATTCTCCACTTTTTTCTCTATCTGCAGCCAACTTTTTCAGCGAACTTCTATCTTCCTGCAAGCCCCATAATAAGATTTTTTGCAACTCTTCATTCTTAAAAACATAATCAAATTGAGATAATAGCATCGCTTTAGAAAGTTCTTGTCCACCATCATTAATGGCTACATTAACTTCTTCATTTTTAATATTGCTCCAAAAATCTTGAGACTTGATGTACTCATCAATCAATCGATTCGTTCCACCGAAATAGTTGTAGATTAATTTTTTATCCAATCCAGCAACTGCGGCAATATCATTCACTTTTAAGGCTGCAAAACCTTTGTTTTTTAATATTATACCAACAGCGGCTAAAAATTTCTCTTTACTTTTTTCTTTATTTCTAACAGCGCCATCTACAATTTTTCGTTCCATTTAACTTCTACATAGGGTTTGTAAAACAGTTTCAAATTTAACTTTTTTTATCACTATGCGGTGACAAATGCTATATTTGTCACCGCATAGTGATATAATGACTTGTAATGTGATTGCCGCACATCACCTCTAAAATATTCAAACGAAATAACCACAAAAAATGCTTAAAAGAGTTTATCCCATAATGCTTTTCCTTTTACTTGTTACCAATATAAAAAC
>SEBM01000283.1 GCA_004296145.1 Flavobacterium sp. | reverse complement strand
GTTGCTCTAAATTTGTAGTAAATTAGTTGTAAAAATCAAGATTATGAAAACAAATATTTTAGGATTACCTGTAAAAGAGTCAGAATTATTAGTAAAAGAATTAAATGTATTATTAGCCAATTTTCAGGTATACTATCAAAATCTAAGAGGAATTCACTGGAATATTCGCGGAAAGCGTTTCTTTGATTTACATGTAAAATTTGAAGAATTATATACAGATTCCCAATTAAAAATAGATATGATAGCCGAAAGAGTTTTGACAATTGGCGGAACTCCTTTGCACACTTTTGAAGATTATATTAAAAACAATAAACTTACGGTTGGAAAAAATATTTCAAACGATGAAAAGGCCGTTCAGTTAATCGTTCATTCATTATCTGATTTGTTAAAAATTGAAAGAGAAATTTTAAATAAATCAGCCGAAATCAATGATGAAGGAACAAATTCTATGATGAGTGACTTCATTGCAGAACAGGAAAAAACAATCTGGATGATGAATGCATGGTTAGAAGAAACGCTGTAATTCATTGTTGCTAAATAACTTAAAAGCAGAATAGTGCATTTGTATTATTCTGCTTTTTTATTTATGTTAAATTTCTATAAAATTTTTCGTCAGTTTCTTTGATTTTATTTCTTTAACACTATTTTTGCCTCAATGAAAGTATTAGCACGCATATTATTATTCATATTTATTGCATTTTTATCGACCCCGACAATTGTTCAGGCGATAAAGAAATGCAATAGTGCGACTATGACTATTAGTCTTTCTGAAGAGGAAGTACACAAAGAACTTAAATCTATAGTGCATCCGACAATATTAGAACATGAAGTTTTAATGACGGCTTATATTCAGAAAAAAACAATCATATCTGAGAATATTGTAAAACTTGACAATATTTCTCCGAGCATATTTGCTCCACCTCCCAACTTAGTATAATACTTCCGATTATTTGAACTTAACCGCATTTTTATAAATGGGGCAAATCTTTAATGAATAATTTTTTTAGTATTGTATTATGACAAAAAAAATCAATCTTTTTGCCAACCTTAAATCTGATTTTGCTTCAGGTTTAGTGGTTTTTTTGGTGGCTCTTCCGTTGTGTTTAGGTATTGCAATGGCTTCAGGGGCGCCTTTATTTTCTGGTATTATCGCAGGTGTAATTGGTGGTATAGTAGTAGGTTACTTAAGCCAGTCACACATTAGCGTTTCGGGGCCAGCGGCTGGGTTAACAGCTATTATTTTAACCGCAATCACCGATTTAGGAGCGTTTGATGTCTTTTTAATGTCTGTATTTATTGCTGGAGTAATTCAATTAGCATTAGGATTTTTAAAAGCCGGAAGTATATCAAATTATTTTCCAACAAATGTAATCGAAGGAATGCTTGCGGGTATCGGAATCATTATCATCTTAAAACAATTGCCTCACGCTTTTGGTTATGATGCAGATTTTGAAGGAGATCAGGCTTTTATTCAAAACGACGGAAGCAATACTTTCTCGTTTTTATTCGATCTTTTAAATCACATTCAGTTAGGAGCAGTTGTGATTTCGGTAATTTCATTGATAATTTTAATTTCATGGGATAAGATTTCATTCCTTAAAAATCTAAAATTAGTTCCGGGAGCACTTGTTGCCGTAATTTTGGGAGTAGTTTTAAACGAAATATTTATTTCTACAGGAAGCTCGTTAGCGATTGCAAAAGAACATTTGGTTTCTTTACCGGTTCCAAAATCTTTTGATGAATTTAAATCAATCATCATAACACCAAATTTTGCTGCAGTAGCAAATCCGCAGGTTTGGGTTGTTGGTCTTACCATTGCAATTGTAGCTTCTATCGAAACACTATTATGTATTGAAGCTTCTGACAGAATGGATGTTCAAAAAAGATACACCAATACCAATGTAGAGCTTAGAGCTCAGGGAATTGGAAACATAGTAAGTTCACTTTTAGGTGGTTTGCCAATGACATCTGTTGTAGTAAGATCTTCGGCTAATAATAATGCGGGAGCAAAATCTAAAATGTCTGCGATAATTCACGGTGTACTTTTATTAATTAGTGTTTTGTCAATTCCGGCAATTTTGAATAAAATTCCGTTGGCAACTTTGGCAACCGTTTTAATTCTGGTTGGATATAAATTAGCAAAACCTGCTACATTCCTGCATTTCTGGCACAAAGGAAAATACCAGTTTGTTCCTTTTATTGCAACCTTAGTATTTGTAGTAGCTACAGATTTGCTAAAAGGTGTTGCTTTGGGAATTATCATCAGTATCATTTTTGTTTTGAGAGGAAACTTAAAAAGAGCATACAGCTTTAAAAAGGAAGAATATGCAGACGGAGATATTATCCATATTGACCTGGCGCAGGAAGTTTCATTTTTGAATAAAGCGGCAATCAAACAAACACTCGCTGATATTCCTCAAAACTCAAAAGTTATCATCAATGCACATGATACAGAGTATATTGCGCACGATGTTTTAGATTTAATTCGTGAGTTTAAAGAAACGAGAGCTATTGACGAAAACATCAAAGTGAAACTAAAAGGTTTTAAGAAAGCATACGAGTTAGAAAATTCACCTGAAATTAATAACCATGTTTCAATTGAGCATTATTATGATGTTGCAAAAAGAGCTTTGGTGAAAAAAGAACAGATAAAAGAAAAATTTTAAACAAATAAGATAAATTAAGGCATTTCTAAAGTGAAAGTAATATCCAAAAAATAGGTAACTTTACAAATAAGTTCTTTTTGATATATTCTTCATTAAAAAATACCGCAAAAAAATAAAAAAAATGAGAAAGTTTTATGAGCAGTTACTAGAAAACAATAAAAAATGGGTAGAAAATTCATTGGCATTAGACCCAAACTATTTTGCTGATTTGGCAAAAGGTCAGTCACCGCCATTATTATGGATTGGATGCTCTGATAGCCGTGTTCCTGCAAACGAAATTGTTGGTGCAAAACCAGGTGAAGTTTTCGTTCACCGTAATATTGCAAATATGGTTGTTCACTCTGATATGAACATGCTGAGTGTTTTGGATTACGCTGTAAATGTGCTGAAAATTAAACACGTAATTGTTTGTGGACACTATGGATGTGGTGGTGTAAAAGCAGCTATGGGAAATCAGTCTGTTGGAATTATTGATAACTGGATTCGCCATATTAAAGACGAATACCGTTTGCACGATAAATATTTAAATTCTATTGAAGATGAGACAGAGCGTTTTAATGCTTTCGTAGAAATCAATGCAAAAGAGCAGGTTTACAATTTAGCTAAAACGTCTATTGTTCAAAACGCATGGAAAAACGGTCAGGACTTAATGCTTCACGGTTGGGTTTACGGTCTTAATTCTGGTTTTGTAACAGATTTAAATGTAAATATTGCTTCAAATGATGAACTTGATGAAGTTTATCAATTGAAATTTTAATATCAGGATAAATCAAAAAAAAATCGCCCTTTTTACAGGGCGATTTTTTTATTCGTTTTCGTCAAGATTTTCATTAAAAGCCGATGGCAATAAAGTTGGAATAAACTTAATCAGAATCGGAAGCAATAAACTACCGCCAGGAAGTAAAAATATAGTTAGTGACGGAATCGTTTTACAGATATCCAAAAGCTGTTTTTTTACTTTTTTCTTTTCCTTGGCATCCAAATCCCTGGTTGTAGAATAGGCGAGAAGGACAACCAATTCTTTACTTTGCATGATTTCCTTAACCAGTCTGTTTTTGTTTCTAATAATCAGTTTTACAACAGTGTGCGTCATCTGATCATAAAAATGTTTTACCGGATTTGAATAATTAAAATACGGGATTTTATTTTTATGTGTTGTTATAAAATCATGTGTTGTGTCAATACTCTGAGTAACAAAATAATCAGAAACGCCCATCATTGATCCTAATGAATAAAGAAAATAGGCTTCTTCATTTTCTACAACACCATCACTCCACAGCGCCATTCCGGCCATATCGATTAAATAATATTGCTCCAGTTTATTTTTAAAATAGTCAAGTTGCAGATTTTCTAAAGTATCTACAGTAACCTTAGAGAATTTAGAATATCGAATCGATGCTTCAAAAAGTTTGATCAATAAATCATCATGCTGGGATTTGACTGTTTTGGTTTTTAAAGCCAGCCCAACAATTCCAAGAACTGTTTCTTCAATTCGTTTTAAATATTTTTCCGGAATTTCTCCATGCTCGAGATACTGACTGAAAGCTAAAACATCAATAAATAACAATGCATTGGTAACCAGATGTGAAAAGTTTTTACTAATAATACTGTCATTAGTCTGAACTCTCTGGTCTATTATATTTTCAAGTTCAAAAGAAGGAGTGTCTTTTGGAAGCAGAATTTTCAGTAAACTAAATCCTTCCGGATTCATTGCTTTATAAAATTTCAGAACTTCGGTAATAAAATTATTGGGTTCAGAATTTCTTTTTTCCAAGCAAAAGACACCGTACAATGTATTTAATAAGGCAACCTTAGAAATTTCGGTTTTAAACCAGCCTTTGATCGGAATCGGAATCTGAGAATCTATAGCGATGATATGACCATAGATAAAACCGGTTTCTCTTACTTTATAGTAAAAAGAATCCTTGTTTTCAAAAGGAATTGCTTCTGAAAATTTTTGTTCACTAAAAAATTTATCTATCCAGCCAGATGCCGATGCGTTGATCATTAACTTAAGTTTGAGGATACAAAGCTATATCTTTTTCTTGTGTTAAGATTAATTTTTAAATGAAATAACCACTAGATTTTGTGAAAAATAGTGGTTATTGTGTTTTTACTTGATAATTCCTGCACAGGCAACTCTTCCGCCTGCATTTCCTGTAGGCTGAGTCGTAAAGTCATCCGTTCCCTGATGAACGATTAAGCCTTTACCCAGGATATTTTTTGTTTCATCTTCACAACCAATACACCATTCATCTGTAGTTAAAGTAATTGTTCCGTTACCTTGGGCGTCAGCAGTAAAGTTTCCGATATCACCTTTGTGATATTCTCCAACTCCCCATTTACCGTGTTTTTTAAAGGTAGGATTCCAGTGTCCGCCTGCAGAACTTCCGTCAGCAGCACTACAATCTGATTTTTCATGAATATGAATGGCATGAACTCCAGGTTGTAATCCGGCCACTTTTGCAACAAAAGTTACTTTACCGTTTTTCTCTGTAAATGTCGCAGTTCCGGTTACGGTACTATTACTTTTTGGCTCTAATGCAACGGTCAGGGTTTTGGCGTCATTTGATTTTGTACTGGTCTTACAACCAATAATTAAGGCTGTAATTATGGCGAAAGAAGCGATGATTTTTTTCATTAGAAGGGCTTTAAAATTAATATGTAAGTAAATTTAACATAATTAACTTGAAAAATTTATTTCCAAAAGTTAAAAAAACCTCAAATTAATTGCAATAAATTAGAGCTATCTGCAACTGTAAAGACAGAAATATTACGTAAATTCGTATAGATTTTCAAACACTTCCAAAAATCAAAAAAATAGTTGATAATCTTAAACTCTATTTTTA
>SEBM01000958.1 GCA_004296145.1 Flavobacterium sp. | reverse complement strand
CGATAATATTATATCATTTAATGATAATATTTTTACCATACGCATTTAAAAAAACACATATAAAAATAAAAATGCATAAATTTTGAATTATTCGTAATTACCACACAACAAAACAAGTAGTTTTATAAATTAAAATTAATGAATCGTTTAAAATGCAAACGATTTCGTTAAAAATAATATTTGTTTGTGCAAAAAAAGTATCACTACAAAATACGCTTCAATCCAGAAAAATCTTCCCTATATTGGCTTGGCGTACAATTTTTAGTAGCTTTAAAACTACGATTGAAGTTTGCGATATTATTAAACCCGGATTTAAAAGCGACTTCAGAAACACTCATATCTTTTTCTACGAGCCATCTAGCTGCATATCCTATTCTGATATCATTTATATAATTGACAAAAGTTTTGCCGGTACGTTTTTTAATAAATCTGTTAAAGGAAATTATAGACATGCTCGCCACATTGGCAACATCTTCTAAAGTGATTTTTTCAGCAAAATGTTTTTGCACATATTCATAAACCAGTTTCATTTTATCATAATCATCAAACGTATCATAATCTACTGTATAAGTAGAAAGCAATCTTTGATTTCTTGAATTTGCCAAGTCATATAATAAAGAAGTAATTTCTAAAAAGTAGTCCATTCCGTCTAGTTTAGAGAGCCTTACTAATCTTGGCGTTAATTCCTCTGCTGTTTTTTTTGAAAATAAAATTCCGTGAATTGAACGATTAAACATATCGCGAATCGGATTCATAATACGTCTCGACAATAAAGATTCGTGAAATAAATCGTTATGAAACTGAATCGTAATTTCATGAATTTTTTTACTTGTACATTTATTTAACTCCCAGCCGTGGTATAAATTTGGTCCGATCAAAACCAATTCGACATTATCAATTTCTTCTATATTATCTCCAACAACACGCTTCACTCCTTTTCCGTTTAAGATAAAATTGATCTCAAATTCCGGATGATAATGCACCGGAAAATCAAAACTATCTTTAACTCTGTCAAACACCAAAAAGCTGTCTCCGGCCGAAAGCGGCGCAATTTCTCTGTAAAAATTTTTAGCACTACTCATCTTAATCTATATTTTTAAAAGTGATATTGGAATTTTTATTTGCAATAATATGA
>SEBM01000957.1 GCA_004296145.1 Flavobacterium sp. | reverse complement strand
TCTGGGCTACCTGGTGTCCACCTTGCAGAGCTGAAATGCCTTCGATTAACAAATTATTTAACCAGTTTAAAAATGATAAAAACATCGTTTTTATTTTTGCCGATGCAGATGGAGATTTACCAAAATCTGTTAAGTTCATGAATAACCGAAGATATGAAATGCCTGTATTCAAAGTAACAAGCAGCATTCCCGAACAGGTTTTTTCTGGCGCTTTACCCACTACCGTTATTTTTGATAAACAGGGAAGATTATCATTCAGGTATGAAGGAATTGCCAATTATGCTGATAAAAAGATTGTTGATTTTTTAAATAAACTAAAAGCTAGTGAGTAATCTTTTGCTTGTGAAGCTTGAAGGTAAAAGTTTTTAAATCAATTCCATAAGCACCGTTAATCGTACCGGGAAGAATTTCAAAATCATTTTTTATTCGATAGAGAGTGATATTATTTCTCTTTCTGGGCGTAATTGAACGATCGGCACTGTCTGGTAAAAAGGTAATGTTTTGGAACTTTCCTTCTGTTAAATTATTTGGAAGGTATTTTGTTTTTTTACCGGTTTTTAAATCAGTTTTCCTAATCTCACTCCCTAAAATATAACCATTTGCCAGAGACAGTTTAATTTCAAAATTTTTGGTTTTACCATAATAATATTCAAACTCAAATGCTTTTTGCGCAAAAGTGGTTAAACTGATCATTAACAAAACCAAAGTTATAGCAGCTTTCATATTCAACAATTTATAATTTAAGTTATACAATTTGCCTGGTTTTTCATAGTTGCACAACACAAGTTAAATAAACCCGATATAAGAGAAAAGCCACCGATTTTTCTTCGGTGCTTGAAGCATTAGCGGGGCGAACATTGAAATAACCGGCTGCCATTGCTTTCAAATCAATATTTTATTCCTCATACTGCATACTTCCAAGCAAAACTTGTAGCCATTACCCCCAAAGTGTGGAGAAAGTCTACACATTTATTTATTTGGCACAACATTAAGTGGCTGAAAATAAAACATTTGACTATTTGTGCCAGCTTTGGCATTATTATGAAACATTAGCAAGTATTGTTACACATATTAAATTTTAAAAATCATATACTATGAAAAAGTTCATTTTATCAGCTACATTTTTAGCGTTCGC
>SEBM01000282.1 GCA_004296145.1 Flavobacterium sp. | reverse complement strand
AAATGCTACTGCTAAAAATCCTAAAATAAAACCACCAATAATACTTCCCTTTATTTTTCCCAGCTCTTTTTTTTGCAAAGGCAAAATTGGTGTATCGATAACCTGAATTAACGGCATGTCTTTTCTTAAAGTTATTTTTGCTAACTCCGTTTGCTTTATTAATTCTGTTAATATAGCAGTATTAGATTGTACATCAACCTGTCTGCGCGCAGAAGGTACTTTGCGAATATTCAATGCTGGATTTAAATTGAAAGTATTATCACTTGCGCTTGCGACACCTGTAATAGCCCGGTTAAGTTCATTACGTATTGAATCTGTTTGGCGCTCCAAAATTGACATATTAATTCTGGCTTTTTTACTTTTTGTTTCTATGTAAAAATCTTTTACCTGAATTGCCAAAGTCTCACAAAAATATTTTGCAAATAATTCATTGTTAGAATTAACCCCAACATTTATTATTGCTATTTGCTTATCTTTTTGGCCAACTGTCAGATCATTTTCAGAAATATTTTTATATATCACACCAAGTATGCTGTCATGAACTCGTGTGAATTTTTCTCGATTTGCATTTGGCAAAAATTGAATCTTACTTAATTTAGAATTATCACTCCATTTTTCTCTCCAGTTTCTGTTTTTGATATACATTTCAGCCAATGTACTAAAATTACCATCGATCTTAATTGGATATAATAATGTCTTCTCAACCATAGAACGCGACTTGAATAGTTCTGTTAAATTTGCTCCTGAAAACATTCCTCCGCCTCCACTGTCAAGATTAAGCCCTAAAGTACTAGCAATTCCTAAAGCACTGCCTAAGCCACCAGCATTTTGATCATCTTCTAAAGCAAATGACAATTCAGCAGTATATACAGGTTTTTTTAGAAGCGATGCTGTTACCCCTAAAATGACACCTAAAATGCAAGCTATTGCAATTATTTTCCATTTAGAAAGTAGATAAACATACCATTCTTTGGCTTGTTTAATTATTTCTTTTACAGAAATTTCATCCGCTTCTTTATATTCTTGATTCATTAATTTATTATTTAAAGGCAGTTATAATTAATAACGACAAACTAGCGATTAGACTTCCTATACTAACTAATTCACCTGTACTTAATTTATGAGTTTCAGGTTTTTCAGGAACAATTATTTGAGAGTCTGGTTCAACTTTTGGATATACTCTAAAAAATAAAAATGACTTAGTTACATCAGCTTTACCATTAGGATAGATAATATAAGCTTTTTTCTTCCAGCCTTTATTGTCAACTCCCCCAACTGAATTTATGTAATATTTAAACCCTTTTCCGCTTCTGTAAGGAATCTCGGAAGTCAATAATACATTTCCAGTTACTTTTACACCTTCGTTATATACTGCAATTTCTATTTCATCACCAGGAAATAAGGTTACATTTGAATAATGTCTTTTATCATTTATAATTTTCTCCCAATTGATTGGAATAGTAGAGAACTTTAAATGATCTTCCAATTTTTGTACTAAGTTTTCATTCAAGGTATCGCCTTTTACTAGATTTAGATCTACACCTTGTATTTTTTCGATTTGTTCTTGTTTAATAGGTCGTTTTATTTTCATCCCTTCTATGTTAGCAACCGATGTCAAACCTCCAGCCCTCATAATGATATTATAGACAGTTTCTTTTTTATTTGCAAGAACATATTTTCCGGGATAAGTTACTGCACCACTAACAGTAACTGACTGAGGCTTTTCGAATACCGCTATTCTTCGAATATTGATTACATCAAAAGGTTTTAAAATAAAGTTTTTAGTTTGCTCATTATTATCAGATAATATCTCCAATTGAATTAACTCAACTCTCGTGTGATCTGCATCATTTATTACATCAGATTTTACCATTCTGGCAACTTCTACTCTTTTTGATGCTGAACCAGTTAGTCCGCCAACCTGAATAATTAAATCATTTAATGTTAGGTTTTCAAAATAATCGTATTCTCCGGGATTTCTCACTTCGCCATCAATTGTCACCTTATACTCTTCTCTAAAATCCAAAATAGAATAAACCGTAACAATATCTTCTCTTTTTAATTCAATATCCGCATTTACGTCTCCTGATAATGCTGCATCCAAATCAACATTCACTACTTCAGTTGTTAAATCTGATTTTAGTCGCGTTATTCTGGCTCTCTTACTATAGGCATCTTCTTTAAGTCCTTCTGCCCTCACTATTAAATCTGAAACTTTCATTCCTTCATTAAAAGAATAGTAATCTGGTCTAAACACAGCACCTTCAACTTTAATTCGATTTGCAAATCGGTTTATAACTTTTGTCACTTTAAAAACATCACCGGATTGTGGATTATAACTGGAGAATTCACTTTCATTTATATCGTGAACTTTAAACTCCTTACCTGTAATTTGCATTACACTTACTGAAGCTGTATAAGCAAACTCATTAAATCCTGAAGCAAAATTTAACAAATCTGAAAATGTTTCTCCTTGTTTCACTTCAAAAAGCCCCGGACGTTTTACTTCACCTTCTATTGTTACTCTCTGACTGTAAGCCGGAATTCTAATAACATCATTATCTTTTAGACTAATATTATCTGATTGATCTCCTTTTACTAAAAACCTATAAATGTCTACATTCTTTAAAACCTTATTGTTTCTGATCAATTCAATATTTCTATAACTTCCGTTCTTTCCCGGACCACCTGCAAGATGCAGAGCATTATAAACAGTAGCTAAAGATGAAACAGAATAATTACCAGGTTGTTTCCCTCCTACCACAGTGACTTTTATAGTTCGTATTTGACTTAAGCTTACGCTAACCTGAGATTGTCCAGATCTAACAGTACTGTATACTTTTGCAATTGAAGCCTTAATTTTTTGTGTTGCGGCTTCAACAGACATACCTGCTACAGAAATTTGTCCTACATACTGGATATTTATTTTGCCTTCTACACTTACCGGAATAGTGGCATTATATTCCTGAATTCCATATACACTAACTTGAAGCTCATCTCCAGGTCCTAATACATAATTCATTGGAGTTGCCAATTTTAAATCAGGTTCAAAATTGAGAGTTGGGTTATCAAAAAGCTCAGAACCAAAAATTAATGAATTGGCAGAATCTTTTACTTTTTCGTTTACAACCTTAACTTGTTTTCTTTCGTACTGATTTGATTTATCCTGAATTTTATTTGTATCATTAAACTTTCCTGAGTATTCATTAAGTCTTAATTTCAGTTTATCAAATTCAATTTGGCTCATTCCTTTTGAGAGCGCCATCGGTTCAACCTGTTCAATTGTGGTATTATTACTTTTTAATTGTGCACTAATTTTAGCCAGGTCTTCATTAGTTAAATAATCAACTTTGATAGTACTCAAATCTTTAGATTTAAGAATATCCTGCGCATTCATATTAAATGAAATCAACAAAACAAATAACAAAGTAAGAACGTAAACTATTTTTTTCATATTGAATAAAATTTTAATCTAAAAATTAAGAATATTGTTTTTGATAATAATCCTTATATGCACCAGATGTCACATTTCGCAACCAATCTTCATTAGAAAGATACCAGTCAATTGTTTTTTCTAAGCCTTCTTCAAAAGTTACTGAAGGTTTCCAGCCAAGTTCTTTATTAATTTTTGTAGCATCAATTGCATATCGAAGATCATGTCCTGGTCTGTCTTTAACGTAAGTTATCAATTCTTCAGAGGCACCCTGTTTCCTACCTAACTTTTCATCCATGATTTTACATAACAATTTAACCAAATCTATATTCTTCCATTCATTAAACCCTCCTATATTGTAGGTTTCATGATTTTTTCCCTCGTGAAAAACTAAATCGATAGCAATAGCATGATCTTCTACAAATAACCAATCACGTGTATAATTTCCATCACCATAAACTGGCAGAGATTTATTATTAATGATATTGTTTATAAAAAGCGGTATCAACTTTTCTGGAAAATGATAGGATCCGTAGTTATTTGAACAGTTTGTCAAAACATACGGCAATTTATAAGTTTCGCCGTAAGCTCTCACAAAATGATCAGAGCTTGCTTTTGAAGCAGAGTAAGGAGAATTTGGATTATATGGGGTTGTTTCTGTAAAAAGGCTCTCAGCTCCTAAAGAACCGTAAACTTCATCAGTACTTATATGATAAAAACGTTTATTATCATTATTTTTCCATTGATTTTTCGCAGCATTTAACAAGTTCATTGTCCCAATAACATTTGTTTTTACAAATGCTATCGGATCCTCTATAGATCGGTCTACATGGGATTCTGCAGCTAAATGCAAAACTCCATCAAACTTATGAAGCGAAAAAAGTTCATTTATAAAAACTTCATCTACAATGTTTCCTTTTATAAAAGTATAATTAGGTTGGTTTTCAATATCCTTAATGTTTTCCAAATTTCCTGCGTAAGTCAAAGCATCCAAATTAAAAATTTGATATTCAGGATATTTATTCACAAAACGTCTTACTACGTGTGACCCAATAAATCCTGCACCTCCCGTTATAAGAATTTTTTTCATTTCATATTTAATTTAACAATTCTGAATTTTGCTTCTCAAGTTCATTATAGATATCTTTTACATCTTGTGAACTTTCTTTCTGCAAAATTAAATTAGCTGTATCGGTGTAAACAAAAATAGTATCTTTTAGTCCTAAGAAAGTTGTATGTTTTTCACTTCCAATAACCATATTTCTATTTTTATCGACAGGATGTCCTTTTGATACTAAATATTCATATACAGACTCAAACGAACCCAAATCTGACCATGAAAACGAAGCAGGAACTACTTTGATTTTTTTACTTCTTTCCATTACAGCATAATCAATACTAATTGATGGAATTTCAAGAGAAGCGTTTAAATCCAGAAAACCATCCTTATTTATTTCCCATACTAATTTTGACTTTTCATATACATCTGGTTGAAACTGTTTTAATTCATTTAAAAGCACTCCTGCCTTAAAACAAAACATTCCGCTATTCCATAAAAAATTTCCTCTTGCGATAAAATCTTTTGCAGTAGTTTCATTAGGTTTTTCACGAAATGAAATAACCTTATCACCTTTTGATTCAATATAACCATAACCTGTTTCAGGTTTTGTAGGAATGATTCCAAACGTTACAATGTATCCGTCTTGTGCTTTTAATATTGCTTCGTTTATAGCTTGATTATAATTATCCATCTTATCAATTATATGATCTGATGGAGTAACAATTAAGATATCTTCAGGATCAGAAGCAAATGCTGCAAAAGCAATTGCAGCTGCTGTATTTCTCGGAGTAGCCTCAACGACATTAATATATGACGTTTGTGTTTTATTCATCACTTTATTACTCAAATGATGATTATCAACATTACCAACCACCATAACTTTATTTGCCAAATGACTATTTCTATCAACAGTCATTTCAAATAATGATTTTCCCTCAAATATCTCTAGATATTGTTTCGGCTGGCTTTTACGTGATAAAGGCCAAAGTCTACTTCCAACACCTCCTGTTAAAATTACATGTATAATTG
>SEBM01000281.1 GCA_004296145.1 Flavobacterium sp. | reverse complement strand
TAATTATTTTGGTTGTTACTATTATGCACAAAGATATTTCTTTATAATTAAAAAAGGAGTAACAAATTTTAATATTTAGCAATCAAAATACTACAAGTTATATTTCATAGAAAAGATGATATAACGCGGTTGAACAGTATATTGCGAAACTCTTGTAGAAAACTGCGAGAAGCTGTCATCATTGAGATATCGTGTGTTTAGCAAATTGGTTGCCGAGATTTTGTATTCCCATTTGCTGTCTTTTTTCTGGTAAATTAAACTTGCACTCAAAAAATCATATTCGTTGTCGACGGTTTTGTCTGATTTGTAATAATGATAAAATTCATATTCTGAAACAAATGAAAAACTATTCAAAAAATAATAATCCAGTCTTGCAAATGGTTTGTCTGTGTAAAAGGTTGAGCCACTGTATTTATTGACCAAAAGATTGTAGCCAAATTCTATATTTGGCAGGTTTTTGTAATTTGTTGAGGCCTTTACGGTATAACTCTGAACAAAACTTTCTGTTGTACTCAATTCTTCATTTTGGATATTATTGAATTTTGACCAGTTAAAACTGGCATTCACAGAAGCTTTATAATTCTTTAAAAACGAACGCCCGTAATTTCCCATTCCTAAAAAAGTTTCATCTGCTAAATTTGAATTGTACGGAGATGATGATTGATTAATTCCCGTAAAATCTGCTTCTGTTTTAATAGCATCAACTTTTTTAGTATAGGTGGCGTTCGCAAAAATATTTTCAAAATTGAACATATTATATTTGAAATAACGCAGAGTATGAACCTGCGAGGTTGCATTTTCTAAAGTGCGATCTCCACGAAATAAACTGCTGTAATCTGACAAAACATAACCGGAAGCCAATTGATTAATATCGGTAAAATCATTAGTCAGAGAGAAATTATAAGTCAGTGTTTCTGATTTTTTAATTTGGTACAAAGCGAAAAAATCAGGCAGTACTTTTACAAAATTCTGCGAATAATCTGTTCCCGACTGTGTATTTTTCATTTGATAAGAATGCAGGCTTATTCCTGGTGTCAATGTAAATTTCCCTGTCAAAATTTTGTAATGAAACCCCAGAAAAACATCATCAAAATTATAATTTACCTGATTGCTATTTTCTTCACTGTTCAAATCATTTTGATTTCCATTATCCAAAACCTGGAAAATATGGGAGTCAAAATTTTGATACGAATAAGTATTTCCTAACGTAATATTGATGTTGCTTTTTGGTGTTACCATATAATAGTAATCCAGTTTTGCATCGACTTTATTGGTTTTTACAAAACGATTCTGATTGAGATCATTTCTGTTTTGTCCAGAAACATATCCTGAAAAATCAAAAGGTTGTGACTGAAGATTCGCATTATAAAAAGGATTTTCGTCCTGATATAAATGCTGCATTTCAAAAGCAAAAATGTTTTTGTCGCTTTGTGTATAATACAAACTCAGGTTTTGGTTGATTGATGTAGGATCTTGTTTTTTTGTTGTAAAAATTGTTTCTGAAGCAGAAATATCATTTACAACCGATTCACGAAGCAAATCTGTATCTTCATCCTGTTTTGATAATTTGGTCAGAATGTCGTAATCAAACTGAAGTTTTGCATTTGGTTTATAACTTGAACTTAATTTAAAAAGCCCTAAATTATTCTTTTGATGTGTTTCTTCTTCTCTTTTTTGCTGATCTCCGGAATCTAAAATCGTTGTTTGTGATTTGGTTTCTAAATCTGTTTTTGATGAAGAAAGAATTCCAAAACCGCTTATATTCCATTCTTTTGTTGGTGAATACGAAAAGTTCGTTGCGCCAAATTTGGTTTCAATTTCTTTGGCGCGATTGTTTCTCAAAATCGAAATTCCTAAATCATTGGATGAAACATTAAAATTGCTTCCTCCCTTTTTCATCATATTTTTAAATCCGCCAGTAAACTTAAAATAATCCTGAGCCGTGAGCGGTAATTCTCCAATATTATTAAAATTGGTAATCAGATTTATGCTGTATTTCGGACTGTAATAAAACAATTTCGGGTTAATTATATAGCGGCTGTCAAGTTCTCCGACTCCTGTTCCGGCGGTTACATCTCCAAACCAAAAGTTCTTTTTTCCTTCTTTTAATTTGATGTTCATTGCCACATTATCCTGATCATTTTCAAGGCCTTTTAGAGCGCCGACTTCATTATAATTTCTTAAAACCTGAACTTTATCAATGGCATCTGCCGGGATATTTTTAACGCCTAATTTGGTATCTCCATCAAAAAAATCTTTGCCTTCTACCATTAATTTAGAGACTTTTTTTCCTTCTACTTCGATTTCTCCGTCAGCATTTACCTCAACACCAGGAAGTTTTTTCAGAACGTCTTCCAGCTTTTTTTCTGTTCCTGATTTAAAAGAATCTGCATTGTAAACAATCGTATCTCCTTTTATAGAAACAGGCATTTCACGAACGATTTCAACTTCTTCCAATTCAATTCCGGAACCATCCATAACGATATTTTGGACAATGTTTGTAGCTTGTGTCGAAATATTAATTTCTTTGGATTTCATTCCGAGGTAACTTACCTTAATAACATACGAACTGTTGGGCTTTAGCGTAAGCTGAAATTTTCCTTTATCATTTGTAATTCCGTATGAATCCATTGCTTTTGTTGCAGAATTTACAGCCATAATATTGGCCATTTCCAACGGATTTTTTTGTTCGTCCTGAATAAAACCTTCAAAACGGACACTTTGAGAAAATGAAATACAGGTATACAAAAAGGCGAAGAAACAAAGTAATTTGTTCATTGAAAAGGTATTAAAAATAAATAATTTAGATCCGGAATTATCTTCCCATCGGTGGTGGCCCGCCTGTGCGACCGCGGTTCATATCTCTAAATTCTTCCATTTTTTTAATTACAGTTTCATCATAATCTTTCTGAGAGATTACTTTTCCTTTTTTAGAAGGTTTTATTTCTACTTTATCTTTGGCATTCAAAACAATTTTAGAACATAAAATAGTGGTTCTTCCGTCATTTACTTCCAAAATCAAGCCCGGAAGTCCCCAATAATTTTCAGGTCCCTGATTTACCGGAATTTCCGGAGTATACCATGCTGTCACTACAATTTCTTTTGGCATTTCAAAATTGTCTTCAAAGTTGGTTTTGGTTTCTCCTGATGTTTTTTTGGCATCGTCTTTTTTATCTTCCGGCTTTTTGTCGTCGTTATTTTTAGGTCTGAAATTTCTAAAATCTGTTTTACTTGCTTCTTTTACAGCCGTTGCTTTATAACAATTATAACCACCAATTTGTTTGGTTTCAGTTTCCAGTTTCCATTCTAATTTTGGCAAAGAATCGACAACCAGAAATTCTTTCCCCATAAATTCTTTGTCAACTGTATATGATTTTGCTTTTACATCTTTGTAGAAAGTTCCGCCGCCGCCCATAAAGGAGTTAAACATAACCCGCATTCCGCCGCCTTGTTGACCCGGAGCTTCGAGTTTTTCTTCTTCTTTATAAATTGAAGCCGATTTATCAAAGTTTAGGATAAATGTTTTTTCGAGCATTTTTTTCATACGCTCTTCCATATTCTGACGCATTTCAGGAGTAATATCCCGATTTCCGCGCATACCTTCAAATTTTGGTGCCTGCGTTTTTGACTCGTAAACAGCCATTCCCTGAAAATCTTTTTGAGCTTGTACCTGACTAAAAGCTAGTAAGAAAAACAAATAATATGATATCTTTTTCATTGGTATTTTATAAAGTTGGGTAAATCCGATAAAACTTACATTCAAATGTATTATTAATTTTAAAAACGTGAAAATTAAATATATAAACACTTACAACGTATCGACAGAGTACGTTATTACTTAGACTATTATAAGTCTGAAAAGTTTAATAGTAAAATCTTAGCTGCGGAATCAATTTCGACTCTGGTTTTTTTGTAATTTGGCTTTTCTTAAACTGTAAACATGCGCAAAATATTTCATCCTTTTTTATTTCTGATTTTTGTTGTTTGTTGCTCTTCGGTTTCTTTTGCCCAAAACCAAAAAATAAAACCTGTACCGGTTTCTCACGCCAAAATTGATGCTGATGTTTTTTTAGGATATGACGCTTTTGGTTATTCTTATTTTATAAAAAATAACGTTTTTAGAAAGCTAAAAGCAAGTGAATCTTTTGAATATAAAAATGTTTCATTAGGAAATCTTACTAAAGTCGATTTACAAAATCCGCTTAAAATTGTTTTGTTTTACGAAGATTTTAATAGTGTTGTATTGCTCGACAATCAATTGAATAAAATTACCGAGATAAATTTTTCGCAAAACAATATCCCGATCGTGGTTACGTTTATTGGTATGTCAACGCAGAATCAGCTTTGGGTTTATAACACATTAAATCAACAAATTGGGCTTTTTGATTATCTGAAGAATGAGTATAAGACGGTGTCTACTCCACTCACAGAAACCATAAAATACTATCAGACCGATTTTAATACTTTTTACTGGATTGATAAAAAAAACAATTGGTTTTCATGTGATATTTTTGGAAAAGTAACCGCTTTGGGGAAATTACCCGAATTTGATAAAATTGAAATCATAAATAACCATCAGTATGTTTTCAGCAAAGATGATTTATTGTTTTTTAAAGACATTTCTGATACAAATTCAAACACAATTTGTGAACTGGAAATTTTAGAAAAAACCTTTGATAAATTCTGCTACAAAGACCAAATTTTATCTATTTTTACATCTAAAGTAATTACCAATTATAAAATCGTAACACCGTAATGCACATAGCAATAGCAGGGAATATAGGCGCAGGAAAAACAACATTAACGAAGTTATTAGCCAAACATTTTAAGTGGGAACCACATTATGAAGATGTAGTTGATAATCCTTATCTGGATGATTTTTACCACCAGATGGAGCGTTGGTCATTTAATTTACAAATCTATTTCTTAAATAGTCGTTTTCGCCAGGTTTTACAAATTCGTGAAAGCGGAAAGAAAATCGTACAGGACAGAACTATTTATGAAGATGCACATATTTTTGCTCCCAATTTATATTCTATGGGATTGATGACAAGCCGCGATTTCGAAAATTATACTTCCTTATTTGAATTGATGGAATCTCTGGTAAAAGCTCCCGATTTATTGATTTATTTGAGAAGTTCTATTCCAAATCTTGTTGGTCAAATCCACAAGCGTGGACGCGAGTATGAAAACTCAATTTCAATTGATTATCTGAGCCGTCTGAACGAAAGATACGAAGCCTGGATTCAGACTTACACGAAAGGAAAACTACTAATAATTGATGTTGATAATATCAATTTTGTTGATAATCCGGAAGATTTAGGAAATATCATTAATAGAATTGATGCTGAAATAAACGGACTTTTCTAAGAAAAAATAATACATAACGAATCCTCATTGCAATCCACAATGAGGATTTTTTATTTTTGTAATTTATTACTTACTTTTGCAATGTTTAAAATATTTCCCTATTTGGGAAAAATTAATATCTTTGCTAAATAAATTATGAGAATAATCGCTAAAAGAACC
>SEBM01000956.1 GCA_004296145.1 Flavobacterium sp. | reverse complement strand
TTATTGGTTACTAAAACTTCGTGAGCCAAATCGGCACTTCTAAAAAATACACCTTTGCCATTATTTGGAGAGATATTTTGTGGCAAATCATTTTGATAAATACAGAGTTCACCACCATCCTCAAATTTCCAATCTGTATTTAAATACATAATCAATGAATATTGTCGGCTTCCGTTATTTTGGAACTGATCGATGTGTTTTTTGTAAAATGTTCCAGGTTGATAAAGCGTATAATGAAATTCGTAACCTGTAATTCCGGTATAGCAAGTGCTATTGAGGTGAATTACAAATTCATCCATCAAATCGAAAAACTCATTTTCGTATTGATTATTATGCTTTCTATCCAACCAATAAATCACATCACTCCTCACCAATTTATTTTGTGTGGCGATTTTGCTGTTGCCAATGCCGGCATTTAAGAGTTCATTGTTTTGAAAAAGATGGTTTAAATTATCTTTTAAATGAGCAGCAAGAGAAATACTCAGAAAGTTTTCTGCAATACCAACCTTATCTTCGATATAACTATCAATAAGGCAATCGAATATTTTCGACAATAATTCAATGTTAATTAGAACAACACGTTCAAAAGTTACAAGGTACTCTAATTTTATGCAGTGATGCTATATTGAATCATTTATATTTGGTTGGTTTTAATTCGGCAGCAATGAATTCAATTTTCCCAGCTCAGTATTCCACGTTATCCTCAACTGCTTTAAATAAATATCTTATTGATACTTATCAACTCCAGCAAAATACTACATGCAGATTATTGATTCGAAATGTAAGTGATACATACCTTTTAAAGAATGATACAGATCGTTATATCTTTAAAATTTATCGTGATTCCCATCGCAAATCAAATGAAATTGAAGCTGAAGTTGAATTATTAAATATCTTAAAAACCAACGGGAATTCTGTTTCTTATCCTATAAGAGATAGATCTGGAAATCAAATTCAACAATTTAATGCAATAGAAGGCATAAGAAATGGCATACTATTTTCTTATGCTGAAGGCAATGTAATACTGGATTTAAATACAGAAAATTTAATCGCATTAGGAAAAGGAATCGGCAAGCTACATGAAATAACAATAAACCTAAAGCTTAAGCATAAGAGACACATATTCGATTTTGAAACC
>SEBM01000955.1 GCA_004296145.1 Flavobacterium sp. | reverse complement strand
GAATTATTAAATGTTTATAAAAACCCGACTCTTAAAATGGAGCCTATAAAAGATTACAAAATAGTCTTTTATGGTAATGGACATTTAGTTTCTTTGATACACAATAGCGATGATAAAAGATTAATAGGTAAAGGGCTTATATGGGGGAAATATTTAGATGAAGGTAAAACTAAAGCTACATTTAGTAACAGTTTAATGTATATTCCAAAAGACAAAACAGAATTTGAAGTCTATTAATATGAAATTTTTCAGTTTGTACTTTGTGCTGATTTTTATTCTTGGATGTTCACAAAACAAAAATCCATCAATAAGTATGAAACAAAATCCAGAGATCAATTCAAAAAATATCATAGAAGAAATTACTAATAAAACAAAACGCCACGATTATGAGCCTAAATATTTAGTAGAATTTACCATAAATCATTGTCATGTATTAATTTATATAAATGATATGTTAGCATACAAATATATGGATGGTGATGGAGGCTCCACAGGTGAAGAAATTAGTGCATTACTATTGTCTAATAAAGATCAAAAATTAAAAGTTGTTTGTTTACCTATTAAACAAAGACTTGATTACAATTCCGGAATTGATATAGAAATAGGCAGTTATGATAATCGAAATAGATTTGCAATCGAAAAGCAACAAGACAATATATTTGCTTATGGGACTCCAAAAGGCGATAAGGTTTCTGGAAAGGAATACTTTGAAGAAACGATAACCTTTAATTTGCCAAATGTCCCCTATAAAATAGATGGCCGGAGAGAAAGCCAAGACCTAAGAAACTTTGATAAAAAAATATTGGAAGAACGAGTGCTACAGGCTTACAAAATGATAGAAAAAGCATTTAAAGAAAAAGACTTAGATAAAATTGCTCAATTTTCTTATAATAAAATAAGAGATCAGACTGTTTCACAATATTTTGATAAAGATGAAGTACAGGAAGGTTGGGATGAGCTAGCTTCCATTGCGGGAGCAGAAAGTCTGGAATTTTTTCCTTTAGAAGATTACGAACTGGTTTTTTATGGAGATGGAAAATTAGTGGGGTTAAAAAGCAAAAAGAAAGAGAAAGGTTTCAGAGAGGCATCTGCATTATTATGTAAGTACAAAAAAGAAGGAAACTGGACAGGAGCAGAA
>SEBM01000954.1 GCA_004296145.1 Flavobacterium sp. | reverse complement strand
CAATAAAACTTATTACTTTAATTTAGATGATTATAATGACGATTTCCGTTATAAATATATTGAAATTAACAAAGCGCATTTAGCGATTTCCGATAGTAATGGAAAATATCAAAAGCCTCATATAGCGGCACCATCAGGGGGTTTCGAAAAAAATCGTTTATATGCAGAATATTTAAACTATAATTATCGAGGTAAATTACATGATACTAACCATAACTTTATAATACACGCCCATGAAACGTTGTATTTTGAATGGTTTATTGTTTTGCCATTTGGCAATATGTTAGAAGACATCAACTATTCGGTAGTACTTGATTCAAAGAAAAAGTACAATGCAGAGGTTCTAATACACAGCGATACAACAAATTATAAAAAGTCTATATCTCGGGCCGATTTGAAAACTATAGAAGATAATGGATATGAAATTTTTAACGGCACAATAAAATCTAAAAATAAAATCCCAATTGTTTTTAAATAATGGGCTAATTTTTAATTACGTAAGTTAACTTTTTAGAATTAAAAGTAATTTGAATTGAAGTTTTTTAATACCGTGTATAAAATCGGTAGTGTACCCGCTCCGCAAAGAGTTCCTAATAAAAAGCTGCGCAAATGTCTCTGACTTTGCGTAATTTTTTTATGCATGTTATGAAACGAGAATTTCTAAAAGTCTCCCGACTTTAACGAATACGTATTTAAACCCCCGCTCCGCAAAGAGTTCCTTATGAAAAGCTGCGCAAATGTCTCTGACTTTGCGCAATTTTTTATTATTTATATTATGAAACGAGAATTTCTAAAAAGTCTCCGACTTTAACGAATACATATTTAAAGCTGAATAAGTAAGATAAATCTGTTGTTTTTGAAATGAAAAAATCAAAAATGAAAGAAGGCTACGTAATTCGGGATTAAAGCTTACCGCATTTTATAACATCAACTGTAGTAGACTGGGTTGATGTTTTTTCAAGACAGATTTACAGGGATATAATAATTGAATGTCTGGATTATTGTATCAAAGGTGTTTTAATTACGATCCAGTAAAAAGCGTATCAATAGTCCAGTTATGATTATATTTGATTCCAATTCAATTTCCATAAAACGCTTTATATGCTTCCTTATAAAAATCTACTTATCATAGACAAAAGC
>SEBM01000280.1 GCA_004296145.1 Flavobacterium sp. | reverse complement strand
CCTAATAAATAGACTTTTATGAAAACAATAAAATTATTCTCTTTTATATTTTTCCTAATGATTTCAGCAAATAGTTTTGCACAAGAATCAACAAAAACTGGACAAATCTATTTAATCAGATCAACAGGTTATGAAGGGTCAGCAGTAAATTATTCGTTTTATGTTGATGATCAATTAGTCTGTAAATTAAAAAACAAACACTTTTCGATTATCGACATTCCTGCTGGTGATCACAATATAAGTGTCTTAAGCGGAGGACTGTCAAATGGAAAGAAATCAGCTCCAACTCTGGTTACAGTTTTAGCGGGCAAGCCAAATTTTGTAGAAGTAGTTAGTACGCAAAAAGGCGAATACACAAATAAAATTACTGCCACTGAAATAACAGAAAATTCAGCTAAACCAATTTTGTCAACGCTCACGCAAAAAACGAATTGTTTGGAATGATATCAGAATTATATTTTTTTCTCCATAACATAATCTTCCATCAAATAACCGTTTCCGATTTCGATATTTACTTCGTCAATAATTTTAAATCCGATTTTTTCATAGAAATTTAAGGCTTTATTAAAACGGTTTACATTTAATAAAAGCGACCTAGAGTTATTTTCTAAAGCTAATTTTCCAATTTTTTCAACAACCATTTTTCCTATTCCTTTTCCTTGAGTTTCCGGCAAAAGATAGATTTTATGAATTTTTGTTACGGCTTCTTTATGATAATGATGTTCAATTCCGATGAATCCTAAAACAGAATTTTCATCTGAAATTAAATAAAATAATTGTTCTCCTTTTTGCAATTGCGTTGTAAGCGCTTCATTAGAATAAAACAGGTCAAGCATATATTTTAATTGCTCTTTCGATAAAATTTCGCCATAAGTAATCGGCCATGTTTTATACGTAATATCCTGAATTGTTTTAATATCGTTTACAGTTGCTTCTGAAATTGTAATCATAATTATAGTGAAATATTCTTTTTTATTTATTGGTAAAAATCTGGTTTTCCTGTTCGCTTACGCGGATGAAAGTCGTTCGTTTGGTCAATTCTTTTAATCTTGAAGCACCGACATAAGTACACGTACTGCGTAAACCGCCTAAAATATCCAAAATAGTATTGATAACATTTCCCTTAAACGGAACCTGAACTGTTTTTCCTTCGCTTGCCCTGTATTCTGCTACACCGCCAACATGTTTGTCCATTGCAGTTGTCGAGCTCATTCCGTAAAATTGTCTGAATTTCTGACCGTTGATTTCGATTAATTCTCCTCCGCTTTCTGTGTGTCCGGCAAGCATTCCGCCCAGCATTACAAAATCGGCACCTGCGCCAAAAGCTTTTGCCACATCGCCCGGAGTTACACAGCCACCATCGCTGATAATATGTCCGCCCAAACCGTGTGCAGCATCTGCACATTCTATAATAGCCGAAAGTTGCGGATAACCAACACCTGTTTTTACGCGCGTTGTACAAACAGATCCGGGACCAATTCCAACTTTTACGATATCGGCTCCGGCCAAAAGTAGTTCTTCGACCATTTCGCCGGTCACTACATTTCCTGCAATAATAACTTTGTCAGGATATTGTTTTCGGGTTTGTTTTAAAAACTGAACAAAATGCTCTGAATAGCCGTTTGCCACATCAATACAAATAAATCTTAGCAACGGATTTTCATTTATGATTTCAGCAATTTTCAATGAATCTTCTTGTCCGGTTCCTGTGCTTATTGCAATATAATTGTAAAATTCAGGATCGACTTTCTGAAGAAAATCATTCCATTCTTTTGGAGTATAATGTTTATGGATTGCGGTAAACAGTTTTTCTTTTGCTAAAACCTGCGCCATTTCAAAAGTTCCAACGGTATCCATATTGGCAGCCATAATCGGAATTCCGGTCCAGGTTGCGGTACTGTGGAGAAATTTAAAATTTTGTTCTAAAGTGACCTCAGACCTGCTTTTTAAAGTTGATCTTTTTGGTCGTATCATCACATCTTTAAATCCTAATTTTAAATCTGTTTCTATTCTCATGGCTTTACATTTTGATTACTCTCAAATGTAATGATTTTAGATTTTAGATTTTAATTTACACAAAGTAAAAACTGAAAACTGCCACTGCGACTGAAAACTAAAAGAATTATCCGTGAATAGTCTCTCCTTTTCCGTAGTTTGTAATAATCGATTCTTCAAAGGCCAGCCACTCTCTCCAACGTTTTTCAACGTCGATTCCTGTTCCGTATTTTCTGGCGTATGTAATGAAAGTGGTATAATGTCCAGCTTCACTTTCCATTAATTCTCTGTAAAAAACCGCTAATTCTTCATCCTGAATATTTTCAGAAAGAACTTTAAAACGCTCACAGCTTCTTGCTTCGATCATTGCCGAAAAAAGTAATCTTTCTACAAGACCTGAAACTCTGCTTCCGTCGCCGCTTTTCTTCATATATAAATACAATTCATTTACATAATCGTCTTTGCGTTCACGGCCAAGTTTTAATCCTCTTTTGATGATGATATTGTGAACCTGTTCAAAATGGTCAATTTCTTCTTTGGCCAAAGCCAATAAATCTTTCACAAGATCCTGATGTTCAGAATTGTTCGTGATAATCGTAATCGCATTTGTTGCTGCTTTTTGCTCGCACCAAGCGTGATCTGTCAGGATTTCTTCAATGTTTTTCTCAACAATATTTACCCATCTTGGGTCGGTTGGCAATTGTAATCTTAATACGCCCATATTTTTTCTTTTTGTTTCAGGTTTTATTTGTTTCAGGTTTCAAGTTGTTTGAAATGAAAAAAGTTTAAAGTTTTGTTATACGCTATTCACGCATTGCAAAACTTTAAACTTTAAACTTTAAACCTGAAACTTTAAACTAATTAATAAACGAAAATCGGTCTTTCGCTCATCATTTCGTTTACTTCATTTGCTACTTCTTCGATAACAGCTTCATTTGTATGATCAGCTAATACTTTATCAATAAGTGCTACGATAGTTTCCATATCTTCTTCAACTAAACCACGAGTTGTGATTGCAGCTGTTCCTACACGAATACCAGATGTGATAAATGGTGATTTATCATCAAAAGGAACCATGTTTTTATTTACTGTGATTTCTGCTTTTACTAATGCATTTTCAGCTTCTTTACCAGAAATATTTTTATTTCTTAAGTCAATAAGCATCATGTGGTTATCAGTTCCGCCAGAAATGATTTTGTATCCTCTTTTTACAAAAGCATCTGCCATTGCATTTGCATTTTTTTGCAATTGCATAGCATAAGTAAAGAATTCATCTTTAAGCGCTTCACCAAAAGCAACCGCTTTTGCAGCGATAATGTGCATTAATGGTCCACCTTGATTTCCTGGGAAAACAGCTAAATCTAAAAGTGAAGACATCATTCTGATTTCTCCTTTTGGAGTTTTTAAACCTTGTGGGTTTTCAAAATCTTTCCCCATTAAGATCAAACCTCCACGAGGTCCGCGTAATGTTTTGTGAGTTGTTGTAGAAACAATATGACAATGAGGAATTGGATCATTCATTAATCCTTTTGCAATAAGTCCTGCAGGGTGAGAGATATCAGCAAATAAGATTGCTCCTACACTATCAGCGATTTGTCTGAAACGTGCAAAATCCATATCACGAGAATAAGCAGAAGCTCCTGCGATGATTAATTTTGGCTGTTCTTTAGTTGCTATTTCCTGAATTTTATCATAATCTAAGCGACCAGTTTCTGCATCTACACCGTAAAAAACCGGACGGTATAAACGTCCTGAAAAGTTTACTGGAGAACCATGTGTTAAGTGACCACCGTGAGATAAGTCAAAACCTAAAATGGTATCTCCTGGATTAAGACATGCATGGTAAACAGAAGTATTTGCCTGAGAACCTGAGTGAGGCTGTACGTTTGCGTATTCAGCTCCAAATAATTCTTTAGCTCTGTCAATTGCAATCTGCTCAATAACGTCAACTACTTCGCAACCGCCGTAGTATCTTTTGCCAGGATATCCTTCCGCATATTTATTAGTTAAAACAGAACCAGCTGCTTCCATTACTTCGTCACTTACAAAGTTTTCTGAAGCAATAAGTTCTAATCCGTGAATTTGTCTGTCTTGTTCCTCTAGTATAAGGTTAAAAATTTGTTCGTCGCGTTGCATTTTTTCGTTTTTCGTTAATTTCCTGCAAAAATACAAAAAAACGTTTGTCATACAGTTAGATTATGATATATTTGACAAGTAATTTTTCAACAAATAATTAACATTCACATGCCAATAACCGCAAACGATACCAAAAGAAAATCATGGTTAGAAGTACCAGAAAATAGTGACTTCCCTATTCAGAATATTCCTTTCGGTGTATTTCTTACTAAAGAAAATGTCGTTACAGTAGGAACAAGAATTGGTGATTATGCTATAGATTTAGGGGCTTTACAACAGTTAAACTATTTTGAAGGAATAGATTTGACTGACGATATGTTTATACAAGATACGCTGAATGATTTTATTTCTGACGGAAAAAAAACATGGCGTTTAGTACGTAATCGTATTGCTGATATTTTCGACGCAGAAAACCCACAACTTAGAGATTCAACAAAAGACAGAGATATTGTTATTTTTCAAATTGATGATGTAGAGATGCAATTACCAGTATTAATTGGTGATTATACAGACTTCTACTCAAGCAAAGAACATGCTACCAATGTTGGTAAAATGTTCCGCGACCCTGAAAATGCTTTATTGCCAAACTGGTTACATATTCCGGTTGGGTACCACGGCAGAAGTTCTACAATTGTTCCGTCCGGAATTCCGGTTCACAGACCAATGGGACAAACGTTGCCAGCTGGCGAGAAATACCCTGTTTTTGGGCCTTCTCGTTTAGTAGATTTTGAATTAGAAACTGCTTTTATTACTACTGATGTAAATGTAATGGGCGAAAATATTTCAACATTTGAAGCGGAAGATTATATTTTCGGAATGGTTTTACTAAATGACTGGAGCGCAAGAGATATTCAAAAATGGGAATATGTACCGTTAGGACCGTTTTTAGCAAAAAACTTTGCCACATCAATTTCTCCTTGGATAGTAACAATGGACGCTTTAGAACCTTTTAGAACAAAAGGCCCTAAACAAGATCCGGCGCCGCTTCCATATCTTCAGACAAAAGGAAAAAAAGCTTTTGATATTCATTTAGAAGTTTCCATCAAACCGGAAGAACAAGAAGAAACTATTGTATCGCAATCCAATTTCAAATATCTATACTGGTCAATGAGTCAGCAATTGGCACATCATACCTCAAACGGATGTCGTGTAAATTCTGGTGATATGATGGGTTCAGGAACTATTTCGGGACCAACTCCGGATAGTTTTGGTTCGATGTTAGAATTAACATGGGGCGGAAAAAATCCGATAAAATTAAAAGACGGAAGTGAACGTAAATTTATTGAAGATAATGATACGGTGATTATGCGCGGTTTCTGCGAAAACAAAGAAGTACGCATTGGCTTTGGAGAAGTTTGCAGCCAGTTATTACCTCCTTTTGTGAGACAATGAAGAGAAAATAGTATACATTAATTTGTATTATATAAAT
>SEBM01000279.1 GCA_004296145.1 Flavobacterium sp. | reverse complement strand
TCAACTTCATGCTGCTGCTGAATAATTCTATTAAAATTTAACAATCAATAATTTACGTTTTTAATTATGTGAAAAAATATTAAATTGAATTAAATTTTTAAAACTGTAACAAATCAAAATAAGTAATGTCCTTATAAGAAACCAGCAACAATTACTTGAATATAACCAACCAAAATATCGAAGAATTAATCACGCTTTGTAAAGAGAATAATCAAAAAGCACAATTTGAAATTTACAATCGCTATTGTAAGGCTATGTATAATATGGCATACAGGATTGTAAAAGACGAACATTTTGCACAAGACGTCATGCAGGAAGGTTTTTTGAAAGCTTTTACAAAAATTAACGACTACAGGCAGGAGGTTGCCTTTGGGGCGTGGTTAAAAAAAATAATCGTCAATTACAGTATTGACTTTTATAAAAAAAATAATGCCTTTCAGTTAGAAGATTTGAGTAGGACTCTTTATAAAATAGAAGAAAACGACGGTTTTTTTTCTGAAAATATCGACGTGAATTCCTTAAAAGTAAAACAGGTTTTAGATACTATTTTAGATCTAAAAGACAGTTATAGAATGGTTTTGACATTGTTTTATATTGAAGGCTATGATCAGGATGAAATCTGCGAGATTTTGAACATCAGTTATGCTAATTGCAGAACAACATTGAGCAGGGCAAAAGAAAGTTTAAGAAAAAAATTAGAGGATATATGAAATCACCAAAATTTAATGGTTTGTGCAAACAAACACCAATTAAAAAAAGGTGATACCATATAGCTCCAATAAAAAATAAAATCCGGATATATGAAAAAGGAAAATGACAAATTAGATCAATTATTTCAAAAATTTGAAAATCAGTGGGATGTTCAGGAACTGAATTCGGACCATCAGCTTGATTTCTTACATAAATTAAACAATAAAAAGAAACCCAAAAAGAATTATTATACCGTTTTGGGAATCGCCGCTTCGATAGTCTTGTTGCTGGGAATATCAATTTTTTATAACAATAATCAAAAGCCAAAAGAATTCAAATTTGCCTCTAAAGAGACTCAAAGAACTGATTCCATTTTCAATATTTTAATTGATAATGAATTGGTTAAACTAAGAGAAAAAAGTTCTCCCGAAAATGAACAAATTATTAATGATGCGCTGACTCAAATGAAAATTTTTGATGCTGATTATCAGAAAATCATAAATGAACTGCAAAAAAATGGCGAGAACAAACAAATTATTTATGCTATGATCAGCAACCTGCAAACCCGTATTTCATTTTTACAGACGGTTTTGAAGAGAATTGAAGAAAACGAAAATTTAAAAAACACAACGACTCATGAAAAAACATTATAACATACTAATTCTTTTTATTTTAATTCCATTTTTGGGATTTTCGAATGACGAAACTGCGATTTCAAAACAAAAAAACATTAAAAAAACGTATATCGTAAACTCGAATGCAGGAATTACTATTGAAAATAAATACGGAAATATTTCAGTAACGACCTGGGATGAAGATAAAATTGATCTTGACATTACCATAAAGGTTACGGGAGGAAATGAAAACTGGGTAAATGAAAGACTTAACAGCATTGATATTGATATTACTGCTTTAAAATCTATGGTTTCTGCCACAACTTCTATCGGAAATTCTTCTTTTAAAAGTAGAGGAAGCAGTAATAGTTTTGAGATTAATTATGTAATTAAAATTCCGAAAAACGGGACTGTAAAACTGGACAATAAATACGGTAATATTACTATTGCAAGCGTGGAATCTACTACAGATATAATATGCAAATATGGTAAAGTTACACTCGGAAAATTAAATGGCTCCAGTAATCGAATTGAAATTGCTTATTGTCAAAATTCAAGCATTGAATATATAAAAAGCGGAAACGTCATTGCACGTTATTCCGGCCTTAAAATAACAGAATCAGGGAATTTGAATCTGGATACGAGTTATACAGATTTAGTAATGTCTGAAGGACAAAATATTAAATATGACTGTAATTACGGAAACTTTAAACTTCAAAAAATAAATTCGTTTTCTGGTTCAGGAAATTACCTTACGATTGCTATTGCCGAAATTTCTAACAGCATAAATGTTAATACAAATTACAGCAAAATCAGCGTCTCTAATATTACAGAAAAAGCCAATGATGTCAATATTAATTCCGGTTATACCGATGTTTCGCTGGGTTATGATACCAATTATGCTTTTGATTTTGACATCAACACCAGATACGGAAATATCAAAAATGATAATTCTCTGGATGTTTCGGTGACGGAAAGCAAAAGCAATACAAAAAGAATAAGCGGATTCAATAAGAAAAAAGGACAAAATAAACTTGTTATCAATTCTAATTATGGAAGCGTAACACTTATCAAAAAATAATGTAAATCAAAAAACAGTCAATAATCAAAAATCAAAAAAATGAAAAAATCAGTTCAATTATTAGTTTGCAGTGCATTTCTTTTAAGTCTTACAGCAAATGCACAATGGTCATCAAATGATAAAGTAAAAGGAAATGGCAAAATAGTTTCTGAAACACGAAACACATCTGATTATGATGGCATAAAAGTTTCAGGATCTTTTGATGTGGATCTGGTTTCCGGAAAAGAAGGAAATATTACAATTAAAGGCGAAGAAAATCTATTGTCTTACGTAAAAGTGGAAGTGGAAGAAAATACACTTAAAATTTATATCCAGAAGAATACAAGCATTAGAACAAATAAAAAAATACATGTTACTGTTCCTTTTGAGAAAATATCAGAATTGAACTTATCAGGTTCTGGTAATATTCAAACTAAAAATGACATTAAAAATGATAAATTTACTGCTAAGCTGTCAGGCTCAGGAAACTTTAATCTTGCAATAGATTCAAACGATATCGATTTAAATGTAAGTGGTTCAGGAAATGTGTTATTAAAAGGAAATGCTACTAATTTTGCCACAAAACTTTCCGGTTCGGGAGATATCAATGCATTAGATTTAAAATCAAAAAATGTTGATGCAAATGTTTCAGGTTCAGGAAATACAAAAGTAAGCTGCAATGAAAACTTAACGGCAAGAGTTTCAGGCTCCGGAAATATTAAATACGGAGGCAATCCGGAAAAACGTGATGTAAAAGTTTCAGGATCAGGAAATATTTCTAAAGCATAAGTTTGAAACCCAAAAAACAATACAATTAAGCTTAGAATATAAAAGGTTAAAACAGAAAAACGTCATGAAGTTGAACTCATGACGTTTTTTATTTAGTAAAAATGCAATTTATTTTGAAGTAGCATTCTTTGGAATTCTTCTCAAAAGAAAAATAGCTGTTATAAAAAAGATCGCCAAAATTACAATCGCCGCACGCGGACTTCCTGTAACCTGATCAATAATTCCGTAAACACACATTCCGATTACGATTCCGATTTTTTCTGCAACGTCATAAAAACTAAAGAATGATGTAGTATCTTCTGTTTCGGGCAATAATTTTGAATAAGTTGAACGTGATAAAGCTTGAATTCCGCCCATTACAAGTCCTGCCATTGTTGCCATTGCATAAAAATGCATTGGTAAAGTGATAAAATAAGCAAGTGCACAAAACACGGCCCATATAATATTGATTACAATTAATGTTGGAATATTCCCCCATTTATCTGAAGCTCTAGAAGTTAAAACAGCACCCAAAACTGCTACAAGCTGTATCAATAAAATACAAATAATTAAACCTATAGTACTTTCTTCTTTTGATGCCCACTGAATTTCCTGAGCTCCAAAATAAGTAGCTACAAGCATTACAGTCTGTACTGCCATGCTATAAACGAAGAAACCGCCTAAGTAACGTTTTAACGGAATGTTTTCTTTTAATAACGCCCAAACTTTCTTTAATTCTTTAAAACCATTAAAGAAAACGCTTTTGGTTAACTTTTGCGTTGTTTCTTTACTTCCTTTTGGCAGATAATAATAAGTATATTGGCTGAATAATATCCACCAAACTCCTACCATTACAAAAGAATATCGCATGGCTTTCATTGCCGCTTCTCCGTCCGTTCCTGTGATTCCAAAAAGTTTTGGTTTCATGATCATTGCCAGATTGATAATCAATAAAATTACACTTCCAATATATCCTAATGAATATCCTTTGGCACTAATTTTATCTTGCTGCTCTGGAAAAGCAATGTCTGGCAGATACGAATTATAAAAAACTAAACTTCCCCAAAATCCAATTAATCCAAGAAAATAGAAAAGTAATCCAGGATATATATTATTGAGATCAAACCAATACAATCCCATACATGATAAAGCCCCCAAATAACAAAAGAACTTCATGAATGCTTTTTTATTCCCTACATAATCTGCAATTCCAGATAAAAAAGGAGAAATAAAAGAAACTACTAAAAAAGCGAAAGCGGTAATGAAACTTATTAAAGCTGAATTTTTTAAATGCATTCCAAAAACATCAATATAATGATCACGTTCTGAAAATAAAGCTTCGTAAAAAATGGGGAAAACTGCCGAAGCAATAGTAAGTGTATATACTGAATTTGCCCAATCATAAAATGCCCAGGCATTTAATAATTTTTTATCTCCTTTTTGTAGGTTTTTCATAAAAACGGTTTTGTTTAATTGGCTACGAATTTATCTCTTTTTTATTAAGTTTTGATTATTTCAGTATTAAGAACTGAAATTTTTTCCAAAAAAAAAGCTATTCTAAACAAGAATAGCTTAATTGTATATTTTAGTATATTATCTGATAATACCTACCTTAAGAGCTGTAGCTCTTGCTTCTGGTATCAATGCTTTTATATTAGCAATTCTCGTAGCATCAGACGGGTGTGTACTCATAAATTCAGGCGTTCCTGATCCTCCTGATTTGGCAGACATTCTGCTCCAGAAAGTTACTGCATCATCTGGGTTATAACCGGCAATTGCCATTAATGTTAACCCAATTTTGTCAGCTTCCGTTTCATTACTTCTGCTAAATGGCAACATCACTCCCACTTCTGTTCCCAGACCATAAGCCTGTGAAAATATTTGTTGTGTTTGTTCTGATTTCCCGCTTGTTGCTGCTCCCAATGCTACTCCTCCAATTTGTTGTAATTGTGCAGCACTCATTCTTTGTGCTCCGTGATTGGCCAATGCATGAGAAACTTCATGTCCCATTACTGTTGCCAAACCTGATTCGTTTTGTGTTACAGGTAAAATTCCTGAATAAACGACAATTTTTCCGCCTGGAAGACACCATGCGTTTACTTCTTTATTATCAACCAATTTATATTCCCAACGATAATCTTTTAAATATTGGCTTTGCCCTAAATAAGTCAGGTATTTTTCTGCTGCTGCTTTAATTTTAGAACCTACAAGATCAACTCTTTTTGCATCTGCTGTTCCTGTAATAACTTTATTTTCGGTCAAAAACTGATTGTATTGTTGAAAAGAAGATGGAAATAATTCGCTGTTTGAAACAAAATTTAAATTTTGTTTTCCGGTGATCGGATTTGTTGCACAGGCAACGAAAAGAATAGTCACTATTCCTCCTAACAAATATTTTTTCATAATTTCTGGTATTTAACTATTCAAAAA
>SEBM01000953.1 GCA_004296145.1 Flavobacterium sp. | reverse complement strand
AAATTAAGAAGAGAAGTTAATGCAATAAAAAAAACAAATTCGGTTATTTTTTTGAGTACTAAAAAATGGATGATGGCAGCTTCTGTTTTATTAGTAGTAGGATTTTCTGCTTTTTTATACAAAGCTTCAACAGCAGTTTCTCAAAAACAATATGCAGCAAAATTAGGTCAGCACGGTAAAATTACGCTAGCCGACGGAACTCAGGTTTGGCTGAACGCAGGAAGTGTACTCAAATATCCAAAAACATTTAAAGGTGATACACGCGAAGTGACTTTAACAGGCGAAGCTTTTTTTGATGTTGCCAAAGATGCCAAACATCCGTTTATCATTCATACCAATAAAATGGATACCAAAGTCTTAGGAACGAGTTTTAATATCCAGGCTTATCCCGACAAAAACATTCAGGAAGTTTCTGTTGTGACCGGAAAAGTAAATGTAAAATCGATAGTTACAGACGAAAATGTAAATGTAACGCCGGGGCAAAAAGCGGTTTTTAAATCGAAAACCAACAAACTGCACGCGTTTACGGATGTACCGATAAATTCTATTTCGCTTTGGCGAAAAAATATTATTGTTTTTGAAGATACACCGCTTCCGGAAGTAATTGCGACAATCAATCGTGATTATAATGTTGTGGTCGAACTTAAAAATAAAAACCTAAGCAATCTCAAAATCAGCGCTTACTTCAAAGAGCTTCCTGCAGATCAGGTTGTTGGTTTGGTTTGCAATATTATAAATGCCAATTACAATCAGCAATCAGGCGTATATGTAATCGAATAAATAAAAAATAACTACGTAGCAACTTTATACAATCAGAACAATCAAAACAATTAAAAACTCCACAATTATGACTGAAAAACAAATGCGGGACACCGCAACTTTTCAAAACATTAAAAAAGCCTTATCGCCCAAATTGCTCTTTCTCGCCGCTTTGCTTTGTGCGGGAATATCGCTAAATGCAGCGAATGTCGGAACTAACAAAAGAGTTACCTTAAAAGTAGAAAATGAAGGAATAAAAAATATTTTTCAGGAAATTGAAAAACAGGCCGATGTACATTTTATGTACGAAAGCAGCCAGATTAATGCTAATCAGAAAATTAGCCTGAAACTGAATAATGTGACTTTAGAACAGGCACTTGATAAAG
>SEBM01000952.1 GCA_004296145.1 Flavobacterium sp. | reverse complement strand
AGAAATAATGATGAAGCCCAAGGTTTCCATTTTTTTTCTTCCTGAAGATAAAAATTATATTTCCTGCAGACCACATATATTGTAATCGCTCCTAGTACGGAAGGGATAAATAGGGCTAAATTAAAACAGATCAGCGCTGCTAAAATTAGAATAATGGCAAGCAGAGCAATTTGTTTGATTACTAGACCGCTAATTTGTTTTTCGTTATGTGACATTATTTGTAAGTTATTTGTCTTGGTTTTCCTAAATAAGCGCAGTAAGTTGAATACATTACTACCATGATAAATGGTGCACTAAAAATTATACCAACACAGCATAAAACGATTCCTGCAATACTGATAAGTCCTCCCAAAATGGCAGCTCCCAAAAATACACCATAGTTTTCTTTAGCAATATTGAAGGTTTTGCTCAATGCATCAACCGCTGATAAATTTTCGAATAATAAAATAGGATACCCACTCAAAAATAATGGGTACACAAAGAAAACTGGGATAATACACATTGCAAAAGAAATCATCAAAATGATATTGGTGATCAAGCTGTATAGAAGAATATTCCCGAGATTCTGACGATAACCAATAAAAAGATCAGAAAACTCAACAGGAACTTTGGTATTAAATTTATTGGCAATGTAGATTAAACCGACATACAATGGCGAAAGTAAAATTCCTGCCACGTTGGTAAAAGAATAATAGAGTGACAATCCAGGTCTATTCCACTTACTTCTGTAAAACTCAGAATAATCACCGTCAAAATTTCTGTAATCTCTAAACCAACTCCAGGAATTGAATCCAGTAATCGACTGAAGTAATAAATCCGCAAGCACATAGATAATCATCGTGACAACTCCGTAAAGAATGACACTTTTATACATTTCAAATGCGTGAGAGATGATTGATCCGGTATTTCGATCAGGAGCAGAACCTTGCTGATCAAATTCGTTAAATTCTGACATGGTGTTATTTTTAATGTTTCTCAAATTTAATTTTTTTTGAGAAGAAAACTGTCACCATTGTGAAATTTAACTTTTTTCTTCGAAAATGGTTTTATAAAGTGAATAAATCATTGCATTCCAAAATGGCAAAGTCAATAATCCGCCAATTAAAAATAATGCAAAACCGATATATTTAAATAAAACTGCTACAA
>SEBM01000951.1 GCA_004296145.1 Flavobacterium sp. | reverse complement strand
TATAAGAAGTATGTAGTCCAAATCTGAAAATACAGTGAATGGTAATATCTACTAGAAATGAAAGCATAAGAATGTGAACCAGTTTGTTTTTGAAATTCTTAAAATAACTCCACAAAGCAAACCCTAAAACAAGTCCTATAAAAATATAAGATAAAGGATTTGAGTAGACTTCCATGAAGATCGCTTTGAAGTAAAAACCCTTCATGTTATGTTTTTCCCGGATGAAAAAACTTGGAAAAAGAATATTTCCGCCAAAAAAGTAAGAATAAATCATATCCCAAATCGGAGTTGACTTTACATTTGAGAACTTTTCGTACTGTTCGCCGGATTTTGAAAGTATATTTTGATATTTGAAATCAATTCTGTTCAGGTATAAGAGAACAAAAGCTCCGACGGAAAGTGTCACTCTGAAAGCTGCATTTCCAAATTTTTTCCAACTTTTAAATAATCCTTTTTCAAAGGCAATAGGAATGAAGATTTTTACAATATTGGTTACTGTAAGTCCTCCGATGGTTACTCCTGCAAGAACCAACGCAGAACCTGCAATTTTACCATCTTTTTGAAATTTTATCGCTGTGTAATAATTGAATAAAACTAACAAAAACAACGTGTAGGTATAAGTTTCAGGTGTAAATGAAAGCAAAATATTCGTTGAAAATAAGCTAAAGAATAAGACAATTAGTAAACTTAAAAACAATGGAAGTCTGATAATGTTTTTCAAATATTTGTAAACCTGAACCAAGCTTAAACTGATGATGAAATTGCTAAACCAAGCTAAAATCAACCTGAAATTGACATCCATTTTTCCGTCGGTAAAAAATAGTATAGCTTCTCGAATCCAGTTAAAAAAATAATAGGAGAGTGGGTGTCTTTCAAAGCTTCCGCCAGTCATCACAATGGCTTTATTATCGAAACTGAAATACGCATCCCAAGGAATTCTGCTGTCGAAAATAATTCTGTAATTGAGCGCAATGTAAGATCCTAAAATCCCGTATGTGGTAATAAAAAACACGAAAATTCCCAGTTCTGTAAAGGATGAAGGAAAAACAATCTTGAAGAAATTAATAAATTTTGATTTGATAGACACAGATTTTAATTTTTGCAAAAATAAAATAAAAAACTCACCGACAAGGGTGAGTTTTTATG
>SEBM01000950.1 GCA_004296145.1 Flavobacterium sp. | reverse complement strand
CTTATATTCCTCGTTATTTTCAACTTCGTATGATGAGCGGTGATGCTTATTAGCAATTAAATAATAATCAAACGCCTTATCTAAATAGAAGGTTGAAGCATCTTCATCCTCTGTCAACTCGTTAATATTTACCCGTGTTTCATGGTCTGTATTATCTGGTTTATTACTTTGAAAGGAGCTTAGCTTTTCATAAAACACGGCGAGACAACATTCCCAAAATTTAACTGCCCTTGGAGAGTGTTTTAATTTCTCTATGTCTAATTTGTATTTATTCATCAAAATGCCAGTTTTAGGTCAGTGAAGTTTCTATAATCTCTTTTTTTAGAAGTTTTTATATACGATAAGAGAGGTTGTGCGACATAATGATGCCTGATAAGGTTCGATTGTCTATACCGGGAGATAAAGTAAGAATTTTCATCTGTAGGGCTATACTTAGCTCTATAAAATTCCGAATCATTTTTCGATGCATTATGGGAGAAAAGGTAGGTGCGCTTTACTTTTTGTACCTCAGATAGAAATTTCGGATAAAGAGATAGCGCTAATTCATTTGCACTTTCCAAATGTTCAAATGCACCTGCCTGATATTTTTCTGCAGTAATTACACTATTCACAGGAAGTGTAATTCGTTTAATCGCTTCGCGGCAATGAAAGTAGAAATTCACGTACGCTTCGGCCTTATTATTGACAAGTAAAAAGACAAAAATGCGTTCCCACAGTGTATAAAGTGTCAATGTATTTGCACCTTGAAAAAAGCGCACAATTTTATCGGCTTCAGCATTGGAAATTTTATCGGCCTTTCTTAAAGAATTAAAAATTCTCTTAGATAAATATACGGTTAAACCGAACTTATCTTCTTTATAATCCTTGAGGGTTTTTATTTTCCCGTCTGTACCATCATACAATAAATGATAGGCACTTTCTTCAAAATCTTCTGTATCCTCTGCATCAGCATAATTCCTGAACTCACTGGACTTTTCTTCAATGTCTCTCTTTAGTTTGTCAATTACCAGTGCTGATTCATCCTTATCGAAATAATAAAGCAATGTCTTGTCACTTTGACAATACAATCGGTCAAAACCATTTAATTTAAAAACTCTTTTTTCATGTTTTTCACTGTCTATAGGGTATAGAAAAACAGGCTTGTCGA
>SEBM01000949.1 GCA_004296145.1 Flavobacterium sp. | reverse complement strand
TGAATTTGAATTCAAATTTCTCACAACATTTTTAATAGCACAAAAATTCTGTAAATTATTATTCTCATAAATTGCAATATTCCCAACACCAAAAACCCTTTCCAATCCTTGAAGGGAATTTATTAAATTACAATTGCTGATAGTTATATACGGCATTTTAGCCTCTTTGATCCCATCAAAGTTTTTAAGTTTGGGTAATGAATAAATATTAAATCTGGTAAAATGCTGAACTTTCTCTAAACCAACAAAATCTTCTAAATTCGTGCAATTTGCAACTTCAAAGTAAGAAATTTCATCTCCTATTTTTGTTAGAGAAGATAAGCCTACAAAATTACTTAGGTTATTACAGGAACTTACTGAAAGATGGTCAATAGTTTTTACATTATTTAACCCATTAAAAGTGTTTATGCCAACATTGGAAAGATATAATCTTTCAATTTGAGAAAGAGATGAAAGTCCCTCCAGATTTTTTAATTTTGGTAAATCTTTTAAAGTGAATAAATTTGCTATTGTAAGATTGTCAAAACCCTTGAGACTTTCAAAGTTTTCACAGTTGGATATCAATATATCATCATATTTAGACGGAAAAACAATACCATCAAGTGTTTTTAGCTTTTTACAATTTTCTAATGTAAAAGAAGTTGTGTTTTGATAATTTCCTACAATAAATCCTTTAAGAGTAGTAATATTTGGCGCATCTTTTAATGCGAAATCGTATGCTTCACAATTAATTGTACGGTTCCCCAAATCAGCTCCTTCAAATCCTATACTGGTGAACTCTCCGGTTCTAAAATTTAATGGGAGACCGTCAAAACTAGGTACTGTCAGGTATGTTCTATGCCAAGCTTGTTCAAGATTTCCCAACCCTTGCAAATTTTTAACCAACGGATTGTAACCAACATATAGTTTTCCTGTAAACATCAACTTATCCAAACCTGACAAGGTCTCTAATTTAGTGTTTTTATAGATTTGCAATTGACCATTTGGAAATTGGTCTGTTCCAATTAGTTGAAGATTTTCCAGACCATGTAAAGATGTAAGTTTGGATGTGTATTCGATATTAAGATTTCCTCCTATTTTAATTAATGATGTTAATGGGGAAAGGTCTTCTACGCTACCTCCGATGTTGAGTTCGTATACATAAGTAT
>SEBM01000948.1 GCA_004296145.1 Flavobacterium sp. | reverse complement strand
ACTCACGGTATGTATTATATGAACTTTCAAGTTTTTCTGTAGAAATTATTTACAGTTTATCGAAAAACAAAATATCAGGGAAAAATATTTATCTTAATCGATCTGCTTACTCAGCTTAAAATCAATTTAAAACAAAAAATAATAAAACTCGATTGCTTGCAACCGAGTTTTTATTTTGATATTTAATAAAAGTTATTTGTTAACTATTTTATTTTGTCGTAGATGAATTTTGTTACCAATGCCCCAAAAACATAATATCCTACAGTCATTAGTTTTTTCTGGGTATTTTCAGCAACGGGTTCATCATTCAGACCCATTTTTTTAGGAAGTGCAATGGCACCAACTCCGGCAAGCAGACCAGAAGTGAGATCATGTTTTGTCGCAGTGGTTGCATAGTACAAACCGTTACTCAAAACATCACCAACTAGTGTTGCAGCATAAAGACTGTTTTCACCTGTAATGTTAATTGATGTATTATCAGTAAGTTTTAAAAGTGCTTCTTCACCCACTTCGTTGATGTGTGGAACGTTACTGAAATTTTTTCTGATGGCTTCGTGCAAAATGTTTAAAGCAATTGCTCCGCCGAGTCCGGCTATAATTTTCTTGTACATAATATTTTGGATTTTGTTAATTATAATTGTACTAAAAATCTCTAAAAGATTTCTTGTACTTCAACAAATTCAAAAGTCAGACCATAAAGAGCAATATTCTATTTTGTAAGATATAAAAAAAGCACTTATCACTTACCGTTGTATTCCTTTTTCAAACACTTATCAAGATAAAAAGGGACAAAAGGTAATACAGAACCGATTGTGTAAATAATCACTCTTTTTAAACTCCATCTGTACTTTATTGCTGCAGCTAAAAGATTGATGTCGAAACCTCTTGGTAATACGTCTCAAAAGCCAGTCAATAACTCTAAGACTCTTGAATTTGCTAATATAAATATATGTCATTAGACTAAAGCTATATGGCAACTCCAAGAGATCAAACAAAACCTGGAGGGAATTATCAATAATCGAAAAATTAAAGCAGGACCATACAATTCCTATCTTAAACAGCTCGATAATATTTGTTTGTCTAGTGTAGATGATGATAAAGATGATGATGGTGTTAAAGCTGCTACTGGCCATACAAAGTATATTCTTGC
>SEBM01000947.1 GCA_004296145.1 Flavobacterium sp. | reverse complement strand
CCCATCTTCTTCCTTTTCGAGGAACAAGTTCTTATCAACTCCAACTTTTTCTAGGAAGTCGTCTTTAAACAATTTTAACGCATATTCAATGTTACGTTGTTCTGGAGTGAGGCTATCTACTTGGACACCAATATCCAAAGCCATACCACAAATCGCGCTTAGTATTTCGTCTAGTATAACCTCATATTTATGAAGATGTACCCCAGTATTATTATCAAACATCCTAAAGATTTTCTTTTGTATAGTTCGAAATAACTTCTTTTAATACGCCTTGCAGATCAAAATTTTGTCTATATATCTCTAACAATACAAACAGTACTTCCGGATCATAGTCTACTATACGTACTTCAAGACTAACATAATCATCAAAAGTATCGTTGTTCAACTCTAATTTCTCAGGTGAGTAAACAATAGCAATTTTTGGCTCTTTATCAAAAACAACATCTTCAATATTTGCTAATTCATTTTCTAAATTATCTTTGCTAGCATTAAAGATAAAATATTGCAAACGCATTGTATCGTCATCGAAAAAGTAACGTTCTTGTTTTTTAATTTTTTCGGTATCAAATGACATTGTCTCCAAGTAATCTTCCAAAGGGTCGAAAAATTTTCTATGAATATTCTTGAAAGCATCATTTTTTTCCAAATTTGCTTGAGTATCCGCAAAGATTGTCTCTAAACCCCTCGTTCTTATTAAGTCCTGGATTGTTAAATATTCCACATCTTTTTTGAACATTATTTTCGAAATTGCCATAATCAAACGCCTATTACTTATTTTCTCTTCGTCATTAACTTTTTTCAACTGAGTTATCACTTCATCAACATCAGAATTAATTTCAAAGATATTTGTCAAATATGTAATCAAGGCACGTATGTCCTCAGCATTACTAATCTGGTCTATTGGCAATAAATCGTTTGATATCCTGCTATGTAAAGCCTCATTGGATTCCCTAATCATTAATCCACCTGAACCGTCCGTAATTGCTAAAATTAAATAGTGTCCATTAACTTTATTGAATAAATCTATCATCTCGCGATAGGATGTAAGAAAATGGCTGAATCTAACCTTAGATTTCTCTGCAATTTTCTCGACTTCATCTACAGCAAAAATTATATATTCTTTCCCATATGAGAGTATATTTAAAAATAAA
>SEBM01000278.1 GCA_004296145.1 Flavobacterium sp. | reverse complement strand
CTTATTATTATCAGATAAAAATCTTCAAAAGAAATTTATTGAAGAAAATAAAGTAAAAATCGAAAGAGATTTTATAGTTTCAAATATTGCAAACAAAACATTCAATGAATATAATAAAATATTAAAACTATAAAAATTGATTAACTCCTTTTTCTATAAAAGTAAGTTTGTTTTTTACAGTTTGTTCTTCAATTTCGTTGTTAATATCCAGATGACTTTTAGATTGCTCTTTGTGATAAATATGATAAGCAATTCCAGCATATTTTAATCTTTTGCCTTTAACTCCATTGTTGTGTAATCGTTCAATCATTTCTGAATCGTCAATTCCCCAGCCTACCAAACTTTCATTAAAGCCATTAATTTTAATAAAATCTTCTTTCCAAAAAGACATATTACAACCCCTTAGCTTTCTCGAACGTTTATCAACACTTTTAGCAAAATTCATTAAAAAAGGAATACGTATTGTTCTGCTTCTTTTCTTAATCCCTTTTGAAAACAGATTAAAATCAATTATCTTTTTTGAGAATAATTCAGGCAATAATCGTTCTTGGATATTTACACGTGAACCAAATAAATAATGTCCTTTTTCAGCAAATGCAAGATGATCCTCAATAAAATATTTATTTAAGATAATATCACCGTCAATTTCGACTATATAGTCATATTTTGCTGCGGCGATAGCCATATTCATAATTCTGGGCTTTCTGTTTTTTATATCTTCATGCCAAATATGAACTAAAGGAATTGGAAATGTTTTTTTAAATCTTTCAATTAAATCTTTAGTGTCTTCTCTTGAGCCATCATCTGCGATTATTATTTCGTTGGGTAAAACAGATTGGTTTAACACACTCAATAATAATAATTCTAAAGCTTCCGGCCAATTATAAGTGGGTGTAACTAATGTACAATTTTGATATGACATGAAATTAAATTTGAGTAAAAATACAATAATAATTTGAAGTCTAAAATTCTATACCTATTTTTGTTGGTTTATAAAGAGCTACTGAATGAATTTTAAGATAAATCCGGTTTTTGAAAATAGTACATCGTCGATACTTGAAAATATTAAATCATTTAATACATCAGGGAAGCTTTTTGGGAATGGTGACCGAAATAAAATTAAACTTTTTGATCTGAATGATAAAACCATCAACATCAAATCATTTAAGGTTCCTAATATTATTAATAAAATAGCCTATAAATATTTTCGAAAATCAAAAGCTAAACGATCTTTTGAATTTGCTATGATTTTGTTAGAAAAAGGTATTGGTACGCCGACACCTCTAGCTTTTCTTGAAAATTTTAATTTTGTTGGATTAAAAGACAGTTACTATGTTAGCGAACATTTAGTTACTGAGCTTACATACAGAGAACTTGTAGAAATTCCGGATTATCCGGACCATGACAATATACTTAGACAGTTTGTCAAATTTACTTTCGAATTGCATGAAAAAGGAATTGAATTTTTAGACCATTCTCCCGGAAATACTTTGATCAAAAAAACGACTGAGAATCAATATGAATTTTTTCTGGTTGATCTTAACCGTATGAATTTTCATGAAAACATGAGTTTTGAGCAACGTATGAATAATTTCAGGCGATTGACTCCTAAAAAAGAAATGATTGCCGTAATGAGCAATGAATATTCTAAATTTTATACCAGTAAAACGGAAGCTGAAATTTTTGAACAAATGTGGAATGCCACTACAAATTTTCAGGAAGAATTTGCAAAAAAGAAAAGACTTAAAAAGAAACTTAAATTTTGGAAATCTTAAGCTTATTCCTGATTTTTTTGAGTTCCTTAAAGCGTACTGCCACACTCAATGCATTGAGATAACAGATTATAATTCCTTTTTTGCCATCTAAAAAACCAAACCGAATCAAATACTGATTCAGAAATTGATACAACGGACGAA
Organism: Flavobacterium sp.; assembly: GCA_004296145.1. Lineage (GTDB taxonomy): Bacteria > Bacteroidota > Bacteroidia > Flavobacteriales > Flavobacteriaceae > Flavobacterium. Next base: position 3,676 of record SEBM01000278.1, on the reverse strand, counting down.
TGTAAAAATGAAAAAAGCCGGGATTAGTTTGTTTTGATAATTCTTCCATTGCTTTTAGCTGACCATAAAAAATCATTTTTTGTTTATAATCATCATAACTTGAGTAAGAATGATGTATAAGTTTATTTTTTAGTTTTTTGGTTTTTCCTTGAACAATCAGTTTTTCGTGAACAATTTTTTCAGGATTATAAGTTGCTTTTTCTTTTTTGAAAAGACGAATAATTTTGTCAGTTTGCCAGCCGCTATATTTTAATCTTTTGTTCTCAAACATAAATTCACGATGCATGAAATATGCAGATGCGCTTTTTTCCTGATTGATAACCTTATTGATTTCCTTTTGTAATTCGGGTGTTAATCTTTCATCCGCATCAATAAAAAGAATCCACGGATATGTGGCTAAGTTCAATGCAAAATTGCGTTGCGAAGCAAAATTATCAAAAACACGCTGCGTGATTTTTACATTTTTAAATTCCTTTGCAATTTCTGTTGTTTGATCGGTACTAAAAGAATCGACCACAATTATTTCATCGGCAAAAGCCAGATTATGAAGTACTTCCCTAATATTCGATTCCTCGTTATACGTAATAAGTAATGCTGATAAAAGCTTTTTTTCTGTCAAAATCATTTGGTGGCAGAGATGAGATTTTGATTTAAAAACAACTCAATTTTATCCTTAAAATATTCAGGTTTAAATTCTTCATATAAGGATAAAGACTCTTTTTTAAGCATTTTTTCTGTTTTATGCTCAAACAAATCAGGACAATAATCTTGCAGATGAACCGAAAGATGATGAATACCATCTTCAAAAGTAGCCCAGATTTTCTTTTCAATCCACGGAGAGAAAATAATAAATGAAGGTTTTTCTAAAGCTTTTGCCATATTAATAGCACCACCGTCGTTTCCAATAATAATGTCACATTGATTCATGATAGCGATAAACGATCGTAAATCATTGCCTAATAAATCAAAGTAAATTTTTTGCTGAGTAGCTGGTTTACAAGCGTCAAAAACAGTTTTGGCTTCCTCAAGTTGTTTCGGGAAATAATTAAAAAGTATGTTAACATCTTGCGTTTCTGCAATATAGTCAACAACTTTAGACATATATTCTAGAGGATACGTTTTTATTTTTTCACTTCCCAAAAGGCTAATCATAACGGTTTTTCTGTCTTTCTTAACCTGATGCTTTTCAAAAAGAGCAATTGCTTGTCTGTTTTCTTCATCAGAAACAAATAATTTCGGGATAGGATCTGTTTTAAGGGGCAATTTTAACGTTTCTAATAAAGAAAGGCGTCGTTCTATTGCCAAACCTAAATTTGTTTTAGGAAAAGGCTCAAATGGAACGTTGTCAGTATAAAGAAAATTTCTTCCTGGTTTCTTATATGATATTTTTCTTTTGGCATTGCTTAACAAAACCAAAATCCAGCTTTCGAGTTTGGAGTAAGCATCAATTAGTAAATCATATTTTTCATTTCGAATCTGAAAGCCTAGTTTTAGCAATTCTTTTTTACTTTTTCTGTGCTTTTCTTCGAATAAAATGATATTATCAATACTTGGATTTCCTTCTAAAACCGGCGTTGTCGAGGCATAAACTAAATAATCAATCTGAGCGTCCGGATAGGCGCTGCGCAGATTATTGCATATTATACTGCTGACTAAAACGTCACCAATCATTTTTTGCTGAATTACAAGTATCTTCATATAGGAATTATAAATTTTCGGTTACAAATTGAAGCAAAAAATTCCAAATTCCAATCATTTTATTGACCGGAATTTGGAATTTCGTTTGTCTCACGAAAAGTAGGTTTATTTTTTAAATAACCAATTGATTATTCATTACTCTTTCGTTAAATGATTGAATATAGGTTTTTATAAATTTCTCTGCTTTTTGAGCTCTTGGTTTATCTATGTTTATTAGATTGTTTTTCAGTAAAGTATCTTTTTTCCAATTATATAAACCAATTAGTTTATTATCTGTAAAGGCAACATAATAATCGTCCTGAATATAATGATATGTTCCCTGAAGATAGTATACAACAAAATTTTCTTTTGATTTATAGCTTTTTCCAAAACTAACTATATCTGTGTCAATATGCAGATAGTCCAAAATGCTTGGCATAATATCAATTTGTTGGAAATTCTTTTCATTTACACCAGCCAATTCCGGATTTGAAGGATCAAAAAATAAGATAGGAATTCTAAATTTTCCAATATTTGTCTGGTCTGTCTCATTATCTCCGCCAGATGAAGTATGATCTGCAGAAAGAACAAATAAGGTATTTTTGTACCAATCTTGTTTTTTGGCAGTTTCAAAGAACTTTCGAAGAGAATAATCAGCATAAGCTACACTCTCATGTATGTCAGTTGTTCCTTTTGGAAATTTATTCTGATATTTTTCAGGAATAATATACGGAACGTGAGAAGAAATAGTAAAAACGGAACTGAAAAATGGTTTTTTGAAAGTACTTAGTTTATTGGCATAAAATTGTAAAAATTCCTCATCAAAAATTCCCCATTTACCATCAAACGACTCTTTTCCTACATATTCATTTTTTCCAAAATACTGATCGAATCCCGCTACTTTTGCATATTCATCAAAATTTTGGCTTCCATTAAAAGCGCCATGAAAGAAAGAGGTAGTATAGCCTTGATCTTTGAAAATTTTCGGAAGGCTATGTACTTTATTCAGAGCATAACTTGATGATATAAACGAGTTATTCATAAGGCTCGGAATGCTGGAAATTATCGAAGGAACGGCATCAATTGAGACTTTACCATTTGCAAAACCATTCTTAAAATAACATGATTTGGTAATTAATGAATCTAAAAATGGAGTTTGTCCTCGTCCGACATTTTCATTTCCAAAACTTTCTAAAATGATAATAACTACATTTTTTTTAAGAGGAGCTTTGCCTGATTTTAGCGAAATAACCGGGTTGTAAGTTTTGCTTAATTCCTTACTGTCAAAATAATGTGTATTGTCAATGTCTTCTTTTTTAAATAATGTTTTTAAAATAGAAAACGGAGTATTTAATACCAAACCGGCATTATTTACTTCACCATATTCTACAGCATCTACGATTCTGATTGGTTTTTTTCTAAATCCTCCACGGCCAACAAGTAGTATTACAACAAGTAAAGCAACTACATAAGAATATTTTTTAAAATAGTCTTTTTTAGTTAGTTTTTGGATGACAACTGTTTCCTTAGAATTTGGAGTTAGTTTCCAAAGAATAATACTGATGATTACAAATAAAACGGCTACATACCAGAAATCCTTTAAGAAAGAAGGGATTAATCTTATAGTATCGTTTTCCATACCTCTGGCAGTAATAAGCGCAAAAGTACTTCTCCTTCCGGTAAAACGATAGTAAATAATATCAACAAAATTGGTAGATATAAAGATAAGGTTCACCGCATAAAAAGCAATTTTTAATATTGCCTGATATATCGGTTTGTATTTAAAATTTCCCGGAACAACGTGAAAAAAGAGAAAAATGAAATTTATGTATGAAATAACGGCTAAGTCAAAAAGCACTCCGCCTATAAAAATCTTAAAAGTAAACCTTTCAAACAGTTCCATATTCATGACGAAAAATAGAATTCTGCTAAGTTGATAGGTTAATAATACTAAAATAAATCTTTTTAAAAATAGAATTACGTTTTGATTAATGTTATT
>SEBM01000946.1 GCA_004296145.1 Flavobacterium sp. | reverse complement strand
TTTTTGATGAGGTTTTCTTTAACTTCTGATAAACTATAATATCGTTTTTGGCGATATTTAAAAGTTCGAAAATAGCACTTTTAAAAATTGTAATTACAACTAATCTTGCAGATTATTTGAAGATATACCCCTCCCCAATTTTGGGGAAGCCTACTTATAAAATATTGGTCTTTTTGAACTTCTGAACCTTTATAATATGTAAGCCTTTATTAACAGCAATTTGCGTAAACAATAAAAGTTAATTCGAGGTCAAAAGGTTCATTTGCAACTGTGGAGAATATCAAAATCTACACTTGCAATTTGCTGTAAATCAAGCGACATAGAAAAACGCTATGTCGCTAAAATCAAATTATCAATTTAATTTTAACACCAAATATTGAAGAATTGGTTTAATTGTACAATTATTTATGTACATTTTAGATGCACGGAATTACGGGTATGTAAAACGTCACTCCATAAATTTATGGAGCGTAAATATTCCGACAATTATTTACAAAAGAAAACCTCCCATTTCTGAGAGGCTGCAAGCATTAATTTGTATCGTATCTTAAATTATTCGGAACATACGCCGTTCCATCAATATTAAATCGAATTAACCATGCTGAGGTAACTTGACCGATCTTCGTGTGTTTTCTTAAATCTTCTGAAAATTGGTTCAAATCCTCTGCTAATTTTAAATGTCGTTTGTACAGTTCAATATCCTTTTCTTCGGAAATAAAATAACTGTGCAATTTTTCAATTTCTTCTTCAGCACCTTCTTTGATAAGTATCTTTCCTTTCTTGCAATATACGTATGGAGAAAACATTGTATTTCTTAATCCCGGATACAATGTTGAGAATAAACCAATATCTTCAACCCACGAAATATGCTCTTCCAATTGCTCTTTTTTTCGAAGCTTTTCACTTCTGGTGGAGGCGATTTTTTCAATCGTATTTTCTGAAAAATTGGATTGAATGAGAGAGTTTATTTCATCATCTGTGAGTTCAACTTCTTCCTCTTTCCATAGTTCAAGAATATCTGTCATTACTTTTACGGTTCTGGTAATGTTACTCGTATCGTCTCCAATCTTTAAACTGTTTGATGCGATTTTGATTTTTTTTGATTCCATTTTCTATTTTTTGTTTTTTAAATAATCTTTAACGTCTTCAAGAT
>SEBM01000945.1 GCA_004296145.1 Flavobacterium sp. | reverse complement strand
CTTATAAGTTATCAGTATGTCAAAAAATTAATTTCGTAATTTGAAGTATTCCATTGAAAATTTCCTTCTCTTAAATAAAAAATCCGAAACTAAATTAGCTTCGGATTTATATTTTTTCATTAAGATATTTTTATCTGGTTACTCCCTGCTTAGCTATCCATTCAGAGTATTTTTTTGCATTAATTGTATGCTGCTCATAAGTTGAAGCAAATTCGTGATATCCAAAACGATCAATACTTGCGCAAAAATAAATATAATCATGTTTTTCAGGATTTAAGACTGCTTCTACTGCTGTGATATCAGGCATAGCAATCGGTCCTGGTGGCAATCCTATATTTACATATGTGTTATAAGGTGATTTCATAATCAAATCATTATAAAAAACTCTTTTAATTACCTGATCAAAATTATTATCTCTTAATTTTAAAGCATAAATCACCGTTGGGTCTGCCTGTAATGGCATCGCCAAACGTAAACGGTTTAGATAAACACCGGCAATACGAGGTCTCTCATCTTTTTTAACTGATTCTTTATGAACGATTGAGGCCAGAATCGTTGCCTGAACAGGAGTTAGACCTTGGGCTTTTGCTTTAGCAATTCTTTCATCTGTCCAGAAATTATGGTATTCCTTGATCATTTTATCACGGAATTTTTCTGCAGAAGTATTCCAGTAAATCTCATAAGTATTTGGAATAAACATTGCAAAAACATTCTCTTCGTTAAAACCATTTTCTTTTAAGAAAACAGAATCTTTTATAGCTTTCATTAATGATAAACTATCAGCTTCGATTTCAGAACCGACTCTTCCTGCAAAGTTTTCCAGTCTTTCCTGATTATTAAAAGCTAATTTTACTGGTATATTAGAACGCATTGCTCTTACTAAATCAATATTATTCATATCTTTTTTAAGTAAAAAACGACCTGATTTTACATTTTCAGGATAGCTTCTTTTGTTGGCTACCATTTCAAAATCTTCAAAATTCCTTATATAAGGTTCTAATATTTTTTTTACATCAGAATAATTAGCTCCTGTCGGAACGTGTACGTATAGCTCTTTTTCTTCAAATTTAGTGTTTGCACTAAAGATTCTGCTAATTAAAATGAATCCGTAAATCATTAAAACTGAGATTACGGCTACGGCAGTTACCGTGATGATTT
>SEBM01000006.1 GCA_004296145.1 Flavobacterium sp. | reverse complement strand
AATAAATATAAATTTTAAATAATTTTTGAAGACTGCTATTCACACAATCTTATTATTTCAAATAATGGAAAATTATATTTGAAATTCTGAAAACTATTGTGTTTTCTCGTTGTAACGTGAATTACTAGTGCAATTTCTCCTTCGTCGAAATGACACAAAATGAGCTTAAAATCAGCAATAAGAAATTTCTATATAGCTTCATAAGAAAAAACTATTGGCGAAAATTATTTTAATTTGAAAATTCGACATACATTTGCCTAACGGTGTTAAACAATTTAATACTTAATCAAAATGGCAAGTAAAGATCGTATTTTAAGACAAAAAGAAGAAACAAGATGTAACATTCTTGATGCTGCTTATGCTATCGTAAAAGATGAAGGATGGCAAGGTCTTAGTATGCGAAAGATTGCCGATAAGATTGAATACACCGCTCCTATTATCTATGAATACTTTTCTAACAAGGATGCAATTTTAAGGGAGTTAACCGGTAAAGGATTTAATAAACTTGGCAAAGAGCTGGAAGCAGCCAAAGCCAAATTTGAAAAACCGGAAGATCAGATTGAAGCTATGTGGATGGCCTACTGGGATTTTGCCTTTACAGATACCGAAATGTATCAGGTTATGTTTGGTGTGCAAATGAATTGTTGTTCTGAACAATGTGACGCTGCCAAAACACCTTATAAATTATTTACAGCCGTTATTGCTGATATAATGAAAGAAAGCAACCCAACGGAAGAAGTAATTAAACAAAAGTATTTTACTTTCTTTTCTGTCATTCACGGACTGATTGCAATTAATATTATCAACAAGAGCGTTTCGCTTGATACTATTAACGGTCAAATCCTTAAAGATGCGATTGGTGGTATCATAAAATCAATTCAATAAAAAAATTTCATCATTACTTAACAGTGTTTAATGATTTAATACAGTAATTTAGCAGCTTTTTTTACTACTTTACTTAACAGTGATAAATAATTTAATAGAGTAATTCAGAACCTTTTTTTCTTTTTACTTAACAGTGATAAATAATTTAATACCCATTATAAAATAAACTTAAAAAACTCAATTATGTAGCATTTCACACCTTTTTACTTAACGGTGTTAGAAAAATAAACAAGCTTAAAATGAATTCAAATAATACCATAAATAAATTTTTTAAAAACGAGAATGTCCAACAAATTAAAACCAATATTAAGATGAAAAATGTAATTATAACCAGCTTTATTCTGGCACTAGTTCTTAGCAGTTGCGCCGACAAGTCGCAGGCTCCGGCCGCTGCACCCGCTCCTGTATTGCCGGTTATGGCCATAACAAGCGCAAACACTACTACTGATAACGAATACCCTGCTTCTATACAAGGAACTGTAGATGTTGAAATCCGTCCGCAGGTAAGCGGAAACTTAGACCGCGTTTTGGTAGACGAAGGTGCTTATGTTTCTAAAGGTCAGTCTTTATTTAAAATAAACGAACGTCCTTTCCGTGAGCAGTTAAACAATGCTTTAGCAAGCCTTCACGCTGCAGAAGCTGCTTTAATCAATTCACAATTAGAAGTTGATAAATTAACTCCTTTAGTACAAAACAAAGTAGTTTCTGATTATCAGTTAAAAACAGCTAAAGCTTCTCAAAAAATTGCTGCTGCTAATATCGAGCAGGCAAAAGCAATGGTGGCTTCTGCAAAAATCAATTTAGGATATACCAATGTGACAGCTCCGGTAAGTGGCTACATCGGAAGATTGCCTAAAAAACAAGGAAGTTTAGTTTCTGCTTCAGATATTGAACCTTTAACTACACTTTCAGACGTTCATGAAGTTTTTGCTTATTTCTCTTTAGGTGAAACAGATTTCATCAACTTCAAATCGCAATATGCAGGAACCAGCATTGGAGACAAAATTAAAAAATTACCTCCGGTTTCTTTAATATTAGCTGATAACAACGCTTATCCTCAAACAGGAAAAATCGATATGGTAGACGGTCAGTTTGATAAAACTACTGGTGCTATTACGTTGCGAGCAACTTTCCCAAATGCAAACGGAACTTTACGTTCCGGAAACACAGGAAGAATCCGTTTAGGATTACAGCATGACGATGCCATCCTGGTTCCGCAATCGGCTACGATTGAAATGCAGGATAAAGTTTTTGTCTTTACAGTAAGCAAAGACAACAAGGTTACAAAAATGCCAATTACTGTTGTTGGTAAAAGTGGTACCAACTATCTGATTAAAGATGGTGTACAAGCCGGTGACCAAATTGTATTAAGCGGTATTGACAAACTTCAGGAAGGTCAGTTAATCCAGCCTGAGAAAGGTGCAGCTAAGGTTGCTCAAATAACTAACAAAAAATAATTTTTACGAAAATGTTCAAAATATTTATACAAAGACCTGTACTTGCAACCGTAATCTCCATCTTGTTGGTGATTCTGGGAGTACTTGGACTTACGAAATTGCCTTTACAACAGTTTCCTGATATTGCGCCACCATCGGTTTTGGTAACGGCGGTATATCCTGGAGCTAACGCAGAAACGGTTTTACGTTCTGTGGCACCATCTCTGGAAGAATCTATAAATGGTGTTGAGAATATGACTTATATGAGTTCAACTGCCAGTAATGATGGTACGTTAGCGATTACAGTTTTCTTTAAATTAGGTACAGATGCTGATCAGGCTGCTGTAAACGTTCAGAACAGAGTTGCACAGGCGACAAGCCAGTTGCCTGCAGAGGTTGTTCAGCAAGGTGTAATTACGGCAAAACAACAAAACTCGTTTATTATGGCGATCGGTATGTATACCGAAGATGAGTCTAAATACGATCAGACGTTTGTTGCCAATTATGCACAAATCAATATCATTCCGGAGATTAAACGTATTCCGGGTGTAGGTTCTGCCGCTATTTTTGGTGGTGTAAAAGATTACTCTATGCGTGTATGGTTAAACCCAACACAAATGTCAACTTATAATGTTACGCCAAATGAAGTTATGGCAGCCATTCAGGACAAAAGTTTGGAAGCTGCTCCGGGTAAATTTGGTGAAAGAAGTAAAGAGGTTTTCGAATATGTAATTAAATACAAAGGAAAACTAACCAAACCGGAAGATTACCAAAATATTGCGATTCGTTCTAATGCCGATGGTTCTGTTCTTCGCTTAAAAGACGTCGCAAGAGTTGAATTGGGTGCTTATTCTTATAACAGTTTAACACGTTTAAATGGTAAAAAAGGAGTTGTAATTGGTATTATTCAATTGGCTGGTTCAAACTCAAACGATATTCAGGTGGCGATCAACAAATTGATGGTTAAATCCTCCAAAGATTTCCCTGCGGGAATAAAACATAACATTTTCTATAGTACAAAAGTTTCTTTAGATCAATCTATTGAACAAGTTGAACATACATTACTGGAAGCCTTTATCCTGGTATTTATCGTGGTATTTATCTTTTTACAGGATTTCAGATCAACATTAATCCCGGCTATTGCTGTACCTGTAGCAATTTTAGGAACGTTCTTCTTCATGCAGTTATTCGGATTCTCGATCAACCTGCTTACGCTTTTCGCATTAATTCTGGCGATTGGTATTGTGGTTGATGACGCGATTGTAGTCGTCGAGGCCGTGCATGCGAAAATGGAGCACAAACATCTGTCTCCAAAAATCGCCACGCATGAAGCAATGCACGAAATAACGGGTGCTATTATCTCGATTACGCTGGTAATGGCTGCTGTATTCCTGCCGGTTGGTTTTATGGAAGGTTCGACTGGAGTTTTCTATCGCCAGTTTGCTTTCACAATGGCAATTGCAATTGTTATTTCGGCTGTAAATGCTTTGACTTTAAGCCCTGCCCTTGCCGCTTTATTCTTAAAAGATAATCACGGTGCACATGATGGTGAAACTCCATATGTAAAACAAGGTTTTAAACAAAAGTTCTTTAACGGATTTAATAACAGTTTTGAGAATTTGACCAACCGTTATGTGGGCGGATTAAAATTCTTAATCCGTAACAAATGGGTTAGTTTAGGAGGTTTGGCTTTAATTGCTTTCGCAACGGTTGTAATGGTAAAAACTACTCCTGCCGGATTTATCCCAACTGAAGATCAAGGATTTATTGCAATTGCGGTAAATACACCTTCTGGAACTTCGCTTGACGGAACTCAAAAAGTAATGACTGAAGCAGAAAATACTTTAAGAGGTTTAAATTCATCACGATTTGTAACTGCGATTTCAGGTTTCAACTTATTGACGAATTCTACAAGTCCGTCTTCTGCAGTTGTTTTCGTATTGCTTAAACCAAATGAAGAACGTGGAGATGTTAAAAATATTGATGAAATCATGAATGAAGTCCGCGGAAAACTAGGCGCGATTTCAGGAGGAAGTTTCTTTGTATTTAGTTTCCCAACTGTACCTGGATTTAGTAATGTTGAAGCTTTGGATTTAGTATTACAGGATAAAACCGGAGGTAAGCTGGATAAATTTAGTGGAATTTCACAACAATTCATCGGAGAATTAATGAAACGTCCGGAAATCGCTGTAGCCTTTACCAGTTTCAAAGCCGATTATCCACAATTACAATTGGATATCAATGATGCCAAAGCAGATCAGTTAGGCGTAAAAGTAAAAGACATTTTACAAACCATGCAGGCGTATTTTGGTAGTGCACAGGCTTCTGACTTTAACCGATTTGGTAAATATTACAGAGTTGTTGTTCAGGCAGATATTGCTGACAGAGCAGATCCTACAGCCATTGACCGTGTGTTTGTAAAAAACAAAGATGGCGAAATGGTTCCGTTAAATACTTTGGTGAAACTAACCCGTATTTATGGTTCAGAAACCGCTTCGAGATACAACTTGTTTAATTCGATTTCGATTAATGCGATTCCGAAACCTGGATTTAGTTCAGGAGATGCCATTAAAGCAATTGAAGAAGTTGCAGCTCAACAATTACCTGCAGGTTATAGTTATGAGTTTTCAGGACAAACCCGTGAAGAAATTTCTTCAGGAGGGCAATCGGCAACTATTTTCTTATTGTGTCTGATCTTTATCTATTTCTTACTTGCTGCACAGTATGAAAGTTACATCTTGCCTCTTGCTGTAATCTTATCTATCCCTGCAGGTATATTTGGAGTTTTCGTAGCAATTGGATTAACTGGTATCGAAAACAACATTTATGTACAGGTTGCCTTAGTAATGCTTATCGGATTACTGGCCAAAAACGCGATTCTGATTGTAGAGTTCGCAGTACAAAAAAGACGATCTGGTCAGGCGTTGGTAAAAGCTTCTATAGAAGCAGCAAAATTACGTTTACGTCCGATTATCATGACGTCACTGGCTTTCGTTGTTGGATTGATTCCGATGATGAGTGCCAAAGGTCCATCGGCTCAGGGTAACCACTCTATTAGTATTGGTGCCGCCGGAGGAATGGTTTCGGGAGTAATCCTTGGGTTAATGATTATCCCGGTTTTATTTATCGTATTCCAACATTTACAAGAAAAAGTTTCCGGAAAACCGGTAGCTGTAATTCATAACGAAGAAAAATAAATGGAAAACTATATAACGACAATTCTGATGACAATCATCGGAAGCCTAGCATACATCTCTTATAAAATTTCGAAAGATCTCGAAACCAAAAAAGATAAATGTCCAGAAATTTAATTACGACAAAGTAAAATGAAAAATTATATAACCAAAATCGTGATGATTGCCATTTTGATCGTCACATTCATATCCTGTAAAGTTTCTAAGGATATTGAAACTCCAAAAGATGCATTTCCTGAAAATTTCAGGAGTGCATCGGTTTCAGGCGATACAACAAGTATTGGAGATGTGGAGTGGAAAAAATTCTTTACAGAACAGGATATTATCAAATTAATTGATAGTGCTGTAACGCGTAATAACGATTTACAGATTGCACAAAAAAACATTGAGATTGCACAATACAGATTTACACAATCTAAATGGGGAAATGTGCCTCAGGTTAATTTATTTGTAAATGCAAGCACAAGCAATCCGTCTGATAACAGTTTTACAGGATTAAACCTAAGTCAGGCCATTGGTGCCAAACATATTGACGATTATTCTGCAGGCGCTTCACTTTCCTGGGAAGCAGACATATGGGGAAAAATCAGAAATCAGAAAAAAGGCGCTTACGCTAGTTATCTTCAGTCATCAGAAGTAAAAAAAGCATTGCAGACTACTATTGTTGCGAATGTTTCTAAAGGATATTACAATCTTCTGATGCTGGATGCCCAATTGGAAATTGCAAAGAAAAATGTTCAGTTGAATGACAGTACAACCAACATCATCAAATTAAAATATGATGCAGGACAGGTTACTTCATTGGCCGTACAACAATCTGAAGCACAAAAATTAACTGCTGCACAATTAGTTCCTTTATTAGAACAAAATATTGCGATTCAGGAAAATGCTTTGAGTGTTTTAACAGGATCTTTTCCGAGTGCGAAAGAAAGAAATACACTTTTGACCAGTATTACAATTGAAAATAATACTAAAATCGGAATTCCATCTTCTGTCGTAAGCAGAAGACCGGATGTGAAAAGTGCAGAATTGGCTCTAAAAGCTGCCAATGCTAATGTTGGAATCACAAAAGCAGATTTATATCCAGCTTTAAGAATCACAGCGCAAGGCGGATTAAACTCTTTCGAAACCAGCAACTGGTTTAATATTCCGGCTTCTTTATTTGGAACTGTAGCCGGTGGTCTGACTCAGCCAATATTCAATAATAAAAGAGTAAGAACGCAATATAATATCGCTGTAGCGGAAAGAGAAAAAGCAGTTCTAAACTTCAGACAACAGGTTTTGGTTGCTGTAAGTGAAGTGGCTGATGCTATGGTTAAAGTAGAAAAATTACAACAACAGGAAACGCTTCTTCAGGAACGTGTAAAAACTTTACAGACAGCTATCAGAAATGCCAATTTATTATTTAAAAATGGTATGGCTGAATATCTTGAAGTAATTACGGCTCAATCGAATTTACTACAAAGCGAATTGGAACTTGCCGACATAAAAAGACAACAGTTATCTGCCAATACCGATTTATATCGCGCATTGGGCGGAGGTTGGAGATAATACCCGTTTTTTAATTATTTATTTGAGTAACGCTGTGAGACTTCGGTTTTGCAGCGTTTTTTTTGGTTTGCCGCTAAGGCGCTAAGACACTAAGTTTTTTTTAGGTTGCCACAAATTACACAAATTTCGCTAATTCTTTTGAGTTTAATAAATAGTATTTTGTGTTTGCCGCTAAGGCGTTAAGATGCTAAGTTTTTTTTAGGTTGCCACGAATTACACAAATTTCGCTAATTTTTTTTTCAGCTTTATAAATAATAATTCGTGTAAATTCGTGCAATTCGTGGCTAAAAAAATCTTTGTGCCTTAGCGCCTTCGTGGCTAAAAAAACTTAGAACCTTAAAGCCTTTACAGCAAAAAAATCGTGTCTTTTATTTTAAATTTATTACTATAATTTATATACATTTACTGACAAAAAAAATCAACTAGTAATCATTCATGAAAAATACATTTCTAATTCCCGTTGCACTATGTTTTCTATTATTCGCCTGTAAAAACAATGATGATAAAACCGTTGATAATGAAAAAACTAAAGAAGCAGAATCTAAAATCACTTCTGAAGAATTTGTCGGTCTGATGGGAGAATGGCAGTACGAGTACAATCCTAATAATGAAGAAGATGTACCTGAAACATTATTCACTTTAACAATTGTAAGTATAAATGGAGAATTTAAAGCCCAATATTGCGCTGTGGCACAAAAAGGCAAGAAAATCGACTGTTCGACTGATAAAGAAATAAATGTAACCGGAGAATTTAAAGGACGAAAAGTTCTGGCTAATTTTTACAGCTTTTTTGATTCTAAAAAAATAAAAGGAGAAGTAGAAATAGAAGTGATCAATAAAGACAGTATTAAATGGACTATCAAAAAAGCTGGTTTTGAACATTATGCACCAGCCAGCTGCATCCTTACGAGAGTTACAGAAAAAGCAGATGAAGATTGTAAAGATATAGAAGTAGAAATGGGATCAGGAAGAGAATGTATATTAAAAAATACAGATCTTGAAACCGCTTATAAAGATCTTATCAAAAATAAAGAAGTTGAGGATACTAAATTTTATTTGAGTGAAACTCCGAAAGCAAACCAATCTGTTGAATTAAATCAAAACGGATTAATCTCAATTGATTATGTTATTAAAAAAGACAAAATTGAAATCAGTATGGGTTATGAAGGCGGAAATACCGAAGTAACTTTAGAAAAAGTAAATGGTGATGTAAAACGAAGCATTTATCATTATGCAGATTAAATTTGGTCATTAAAAAAATATCAAAACTGTTATAAGATTTTATTTTTATAGCAGTTTTTTTTATGCCTTTTTTCCATCATAAATAAATACTTTTGACAGACTAATTTCCATAAAATGAAAATCGATCAGGATAAATATCTTCAGGATTTAAAATTAAAATTTGATAGCTACTCTCCTATTTCAAACGAATCATGGAAGTTAATTGAAGATATAACTGAATTTCAATTAGTCAAAAAAGGCGAGATTCTTTTGCGAAATGGAGAAATTGCTAAAAACATGCATTTTATTGCAAAAGGAATTCTAAGAACTTTCATCACAGACGAGCAAGGAAATTTCTACAATAAAAATCTTTTTTTAGAAAATTCCTTTGCGGGTTCTAAAGTTTCATTGATGTTGGAGACTCCTTCCAATTTTACAATTGAGGCTTTGGAAGACTGTGTTTTAATCAATATGAATTACAAAAAATATATTGATTTGGTTTATGAAAATAGTGATTTAAAAAACTTTTATATCGCATATTTGGAACAAAACTGGATTATTGAAAAAGAAAAAAGAGAAGTGGCTTTAGTCATGCAAAACGCTACAGAACGATACTTAAATCTTCTTGAAAAACATCCCGACATTGCAAACCGAATTCCGTTATTACATATCGCGTCGCATTTAGGAATTACGCCAACTCAGTTAAGCCGAATCCGAAAAAGTCTTGAAAAAGATTTATAAATCAACATATGTAAAGGCTTTCGGGAAAAACTCAATTTATCTTTGTTTATAATTCAAACCCGTCATTCAAATGAAAAATATAAACCTCATTAAAGATAATATTGACAATCTTACAACACTTTGGAAAACCGTTGCCACTCCTCTCCTGTCTTATCATACAACCGATTTTTTAGAATACATTCAAATCAAAAATTCAGGCTGGCCAAACAGAGTTTGGTTTCGAAACGATATTTCTGTTGAAAACTTTCAGGAAATTCTCAAAATTATCAAAGAAAATCCCGGCTTAGTTGTTCCGTATTGGAATATTTTCGGAACAAATTCAAATGATTTATTTGAAAAAAGCGGATTCTCTATTCGAAATCAGCTTGTTGCAATGGCATTGAAATTAGATCAAAAATTTGCACTTCAAAACAATCTGAGTTTTAAAAGAGTTACAAATGAAGACGATGCTAAAATTTGGTCTGATATTTATCCGTTATCTTTTAATTATGTTATCAGCAAAGAAACGCTGGTTCAAAATCTTCAAAATGTCCGTTTTTATTTGGTTTCTTTCGAAGAAAAAACTGTTGGAACTCTTACACTTTTTCAAACCGGAAAAACAATGGGAATTCACGGTGTAGGCATAATTCCGGAAATGCGCAAAAGAGGTTTTGCCGAAGAAATCATGAAGTTTGCCATAAATCAGGCAATAGATTTCGATGCTGAATATGCTCAATTACAAGCTTCTGATTTAGGAAAAGGTATTTATAGCAAGTTAGGTTTTGAAGATTTGTTTCTAATTAAAAATTATGTTTTAAATGTTTAAATCTTAGACACGGATAAAACGGATTTTTTATTCTCATATTTTTGTCATTCTGTTTATTTCCACATTTTTGTCATTCTGAGGAACAAAGAATCTTCGTAAGTAACTCACGACACGGATTCAGCAACGAAGATTCTTCGTTCCTCAGAATGATAACTTTGCGTTATTCTAAAAATCTACATTCTAAATTCTAAAATCTAAAATATCTCCCCTTCTTGTCCCAAATGCCCCTAAAAAAGTCGCAAATAAGTATTCATAAATAAGAATAACAATAGTAGATTTGTATTAAATATTTAACTTAACTATTTAAAAACCAAACCTATGAAAAAGGCAAAGATTATTTTTTGGATTACTACTATTTTAATTTTTTTATTCGAAGGCGTTATGCCGGCATTTACATCCCAAACAGAAATGGCAAAAGAAGGCATCAGACATTTGGGGTATCCTGAATATTTTGGAAATGCTTTGGTTGTATTTAAAGTTTTGGGATCCCTGATATTGGTAATTCCGCAAATTCCGAAAAATGTTAAAGAATGGGCTTATGCAGGATTTGGTTTCGATTTTATATTTGCCTCTATAAGTTATTTTGTGGTTGAAGGAATTGGGTTTAAGGGCTTTTTCCCATTGATCATTTTAGTTATTCTCGCTATTTCTTATATCTATTATCATAAAATAGAGCGCTATAAAAATATCGCTTTATAAACTTTGGAACACAATGATAGAAGTTTTTAAAACAAATGTGCAGGAAATAGAGCAATCTAAAATTATTGTTATAAAACTTCTTGAACATTTTCCGGATAGCAACATCAACTTTGATCTCGAAGATTGTGATAAAATTTTGCGTGTTCATGCTTTAACAATTTCACATTCAAAAATAATTGATCTTCTCGATTCTTACGGATACAAATGCGAAGTGCTTTTGTAAACAATAATTTATTGATTTACAAAATCTTATACTTAGTCCGTATCTTTATTTTATGCTAAATTATAAACCAATTAAATATGAAATTACCTGTCGGACATCAAGCCATTATGCCTTATCTGATTGTAAATGGGGCTTTGCAATTTATAGAATTTACCAAAACTGTTTTTGATGCTAAATCAAACATGCAGGCACTCCGCGAAGACGGAACTGTAATGCATTCTGAAGTTATTATTGACGGAAGTACTATTATGATTACTGACGAAATAAAGGACTGGCCAAGACAAAACGCTAACCTATTTGTATATGTGCCAAATGCTGACGAAAGTTTTAAAAAAGCAAAAGATGCGGGCGCAACAGTGGTTATGGAATTAAGCGATCAGGATTATGGAAGAACCTGCGGAGTGAAAGATCCGTTTGGAAATGTCTGGTGGATTACTTCTGTATTAAAATAATTTTAAAAGTAAACAGATGAGAACGATTCAAAAAAACATAATCGAAACCTTTAAAGAGTTAAATGATAAACTCAATTCTTTTTCTGAAAGCGAATTGAACATTATTCCTTTTGAAGGAAGCTGGACTGCCGGACAGGTTGTTAAACATCTTGTTATGGCCTGTTCTGGTTATCCGCAAATGTGTGCCGAAAAGACCGAAAAAACAACTCGGGAACCCGACGAAAAAGTAAAGGAAGTAGAAGCTGTTTTTTTGAATTTTGATATTAAAATGAATTCTCCTGAATACATTTTTCCTGCTAATACAGAATACAATAAAAACACTTTAACTTTATCTCTTTTAAAAATAGAAAAGGAATTTCTGGATATTACTAAAAAATATGATTTAACCCTGACTATTATGAATTTTGAAGTTCCTGGTTTTGGAAAATTCACTATTTTGGAATGGATTAATTTTGCCCTTATTCACATCAAAAGACATTTGAGTCAGTTGCAGAATATTTCTAAAATGGTTATAAATCAGTAAATTCGGTGTGATATTTTTTAGTCGCAGTTTTCAGTCTCAGTCGCAGTCGTAGTCGCAGTCGCAGTTTTCAGTCTCAGCGTTTTCTTATTCTCAGTCTAATTATCTAATTGACTAATTATCTAATA
This sequence comes from Flavobacterium sp., assembly GCA_004296145.1. Taxonomy (GTDB): domain Bacteria; phylum Bacteroidota; class Bacteroidia; order Flavobacteriales; family Flavobacteriaceae; genus Flavobacterium. Next base: position 10,851 of record SEBM01000006.1, on the reverse strand, counting down.
AAAAAAGCGTCGCAAGTATATCAATACCTGCGACGCTTTTATTTTTCTGATTAACGAATAACCGCCTATACTTTTGTTCTTCCGCTTATTAATGAAATAATAAATAACACTAAAAATATAAAGAATAAAACTTTTGCGATACTAGCAGCTCCGGCAGCAATTCCACCAAAACCAAATATTCCGGCAATGATTGCAAGAATAATAAAAATGACTGTCCAACGTAACATATGATTTGTTTTTTTAGTTTATAATATGACTAACTTGTCTTTTTGTTATACTCAAATTTCTTACTAAAATCGACTTTTGCTTAACTCTATCCGTTTTTTTATTATCCCAAAAAGTTAACAAACACAATAAAATCAATATTTCAGCAGAAGTATCAGAATTCTGCTTTGAGCCTTACAGAATTCCCACAAAAAAGCTTTTGAGTTAATTTTTTAATGGATTGGATTAAAACCCACTCTGTTATCGGGGTAATTTTAGATAATATTTGAAAAAGATATGGAATTGGCTACAAAACATGGCGTGATCTTAGAAAAAACAGAAAGACCTTTTGAGGAGCTTGGCGTTTTAAACCCAGCGATTTATCAAAACGGAAATACTGTACACATGTTTTACAGAGCAGCAAAAAAAGGTAATTTTTCTACCATTGGTTATTGTCGGCTGGAGGGCCCGCTTACCGTTGTAGAACGAAATCCCGAGCCCATATTTGTTCCTGAATATATTTATGAAATACATGGTGTAGAGGATCCGAGGATTACAAAAATTGAAGACTTATATTACCTTACTTATGTAACATATGACGGAATAAATGCAAGCGGTGCTTTTGCCACTTCTAAGGATTTAAAAAAATTTAAAAAGAAAGGAATTATAACTCCCAGATTTATTCTGAACGAGTTTACCAATTACATTAGAAAGCATTTACAAAATCCGAGTGTAGCAAAGATTCTGGCTTTTAATTTAGAACGCAATTATCCTCTGACAGAAACTATCAAGGAAAATTTATATGTATGGGATAAAAACGTGGTGCTTTTTCCAAAAAAAATAGACGGAAAATTTGTTGCCTTACATCGTTTGTTTCCATCCATACAGATTTTTAGTTTCGAGAAGAAAAAAGATCTGACAGAAGATTTTTGGAAAGAATATCTAAAAAACCTTCCGGATCATATTGTGATGGAGCCAAAATTTGATCATGAAACAAGTCACATTGGTCCCGGTGCACCTCCGGTTGAAACTCCAGACGGCTGGCTGTTGATTTATCACGCGGCAGAAAGGAGAGAAAAAGGCTTGGTGTATCATGCCTGTGCAGCATTATTGGATCTCAAGGATCCGCAAATAGTTTTATCAAGACTAAAAATACCAATTATTACACCATCAGAATATTATGAAAGACATGGTTATGTAAACTATGTTGTATTTCCGACCGGCACGGCCATTTTTGATGATTTACTTTATATATACTACGGTGCTGCTGACGATAAAATTGCAGTTGCATCATTGAATTTAAACAACTTATTAAGCGAATTAAAAAAATAAACCCCATGAAAGCACTAATAAAATCTAAAATCGTTTTTCTATCGACTTTTCCACCAACTCAATGTGGAATCGCGACTTATACGCAGGATACAATAAAAGGAATTACTGATGTTTTTGGTAAGTCAATAAGTTGTGAAATTTGTGATTTGGTTACAGAACCAAAAGAAAACCCAACTCAGGCTTTTACTTTAAACACAAAAAACAGAGAAGAATATACTACTGTTGCACAGGAAATCAATGCTGACGAAAGTGTAAAACTGGTTCATATTCAACATGAATTTGGTTTGTTTGGCGGTAACTACGGTGATCATTTATTAGATTTCTTAAATGAAATCAAAAAACCGGTTACGTTTACCTTTCACAGCGTGATTCCAAACCCAAATAATGAATTAAAGACTTTTGTAAAATTACTTTTGAGCTATAGCAATTCTGCTTTTGTAATGACAAATCAGTCACAGGAAATATTGGTAAGAGATTATGATATCGAAGAGGAAATAATTACTTGTGTACCTCACGGAACTCACGTTGTTGTTTACGAACCAACTCAAAAAGCAAAAGAGAAATTAGATCTTCAGGATAATTTTATCTTATCTACTTTCGGACTTTTGGGAGAAGGAAAAAATATAGAAACAGGTTTAAGAGCATTGTCAAAAATTGTTCAGACTATACCAAATGTAATGTACCTGATCATTGGCAGAACGCATCCAAATCTTATCAAAGATGGTGTTGACGCTTATCGTGACGAATTAGAATCAATTGTAGAAGAACTGCATCTGGAAAACAATGTTCGTTTTATAAACCAATATTTAGACACCGAAGAATTATTGCGTTATCTACAGGCGACAGACATTTACATGTTTACGTCAAAAGACCCGAATCAGGCAGTAAGCGGCACTTTTTCTTATGCAATGAGTTGCGCTTGTCCGATTGTGGCATCAAAAATTCCGCATACAAAAGAAGTGTTGACAGAAGATATGGGAATTCTTGTTGATATCGGTAACGAAGATCAGTTTGCTGATGCGGCTATCAAATTACTTTTGGATGAAAATCTAAGAGAAGAAATGGGAATTAAAGCTTTTGGCAAAACCCGCGCTTCGTCTTGGGAAAATGTTGGAATTACTCACATGACCACTTATAAAAAACTGATGGAGAACCCGAACGAAATTAAATTCTCGTATCCTCCAATTCAGTTAGCTCATATCAAAAAAATGACAACAGAATTAGGAATTATCCAGTTCTGCAAAATTTCTGTTCCGGATCTTGGTTCAGGATATACGCTTGACGATAATGCACGTGCCTTAATTGCGCTTTGTATGCATTACAAACTGACAGAAGACAAAGATGATTTACCCTATATCTTAATCTATCTTGATTTTATCGAGCGTTGCCAAAAACCAAAAGGTAACTTTATGAACTACGTTGATGAACACAACAGAGAACATATTGAGCAAAATGCAGAAGTAAACCTGGAAGATTCAAATGCACGTGCTATCTGGGCTTTAGGAACTGTGGTTTCTAACTCGGCTATACTTCCGGATTCTATTGCTAAGAAAGCGTCAAAATGTTTATTAAATGCTTTAAAATGGGCAGAAAACATTCAATCGCCACGTTCTATTGCTTTTGCAACAAAAGGACTTTATTTATACCATACTGCTGTTCCAAACTTATATGTAGCTGCTATTATCAATAAATTAAATGCGAAGTTATTGTCTAACTACGAATTGCACGCTACAAAAGACTGGAAATGGTTTGAGAATTATATGACGTATGCCAACGGAATTCTTCCGGAATCAATGTTATATGCGCACTTAGTGACCAATAAACCAATCTACAAAAAAGTAGCTTTGGAGTCTTTAGAGTTCTTAAGTTCAAAAATGTTTGTAAATGATACTTTCAGAGTAATTTCAAACAACGGTTGGTACCACAAAGGAACAGAGCCAAATCAATATGGAGAACAGCCTATCGATGTTGCGTACACGATTATGACTTTGAATACTTTCTATAAAGCATTCAAAACTCCGGAATATAAACAACAGATGAAAACAGCTTTTAACTGGTTCTTAGGTAAAAATCACTTAAACCAGGTGATGTACAACCCAATCAGCGGAGGCGGTTATGACGGTCTGGAAAAAGAAAATGTAAACCTGAATCAGGGTGCAGAATCAACAATTTGTTATCTGACAGCACGTTTGATTATGGAAAACTTAAAATTATCTGAAAGCAAAGTAATTCCATTGATGAACACTAAAACAAATATGGCAATTACTTCTTAAAAATATATTATAGCTGACCATTAACTGCGTAATCACAATTACTTGTTATTACACTTAAACTCCCTTTTATACAAAGGGAGTTTTTGTTTTAACAAATAAGCCTCACAAAGTAGCATTTTCAACTTATTGTGTACGATTATGTTAATTATATAAATTTCCAAAAAAGTTCTGTAATATTTTTCGTCAACTATCGAAGTAATTTTAATACAGGAAATAATCAGAAAACGGGTTTTATTAAACTATTGATTTTCAAGATTATTCATAACCACTAAAAACAATTATTTTGATTCTCACTCTAAAAAATACATTCGAAGGGATAGGAAATGCGACAGTGTTTGCGACCAGATTCTTTAAGGAGCTTTTTATACCTCCTTATGAGATGAAAGAGTTCAGAAAACAATGTTATGTTATTGGTTATAAATCTCTTCCGTTGGTAGCCATAACAGGTTTTATTATGGGTTTGGTTTTAACGCTTCAGTCACGTCCTACATTAGTAGAGTTTGGAGCAGAATCCTGGTTACCGGGAATGGTTGCGCTTTCGCTGATTCGTGAAATCGCGCCTGTTATTACAGCACTAATTTGCGCCGGAAAAATTTCATCAGGAATTGGTGCAGAATTAGGTTCAATGAAAGTAACGGAACAAATTGATGCAATGGAAGTTTCGGCCATAAATCCTTATAACTACTTAGTTGTAACCCGCATTTTGGCAACCACGCTTATGGTGCCTATTTTGGTAATTTTTGCTGATGCAGTGGGAATATTTGGAGGTTATGTTGGAATCAATATTCATGAAGATGTGAATATGTACCGTTTTATGACTCAGATTTTTGAATCGTTAGATTATTCAGATTTAATTCCGGCGACTATTAAAACATTTTTCTTTGGTTTCTTTATCGGAATGATTGGATGCTTTAAAGGTTTTAATGCCGCAAACGGAACTGAAAGTGTTGGAAAAGCTGCAAATTCTGCCGTTGTAACTGCTTCTCTTGCCATTTTTATTATAGATATGATTGCCGTACAAGTAACCGATTTAATCTTTTAAAAATGATTGAAGAAAAAAAACATATCGAAACCAAAAAAGAGGAAAAAAAGAATACTCCGATAATCGAGATTAAAGACCTGCACAAAACATTTGGCAAAAATAATCAGATTTTAAAAGGCGTAAATCTAACCGTAAACAAAGGAGAAGATCTGGTGATTTTGGGCCGTTCAGGTTCAGGAAAATCAGTAACTATAAAATGTATTGTTGGTTTAATAGTACCGGACAAAGGCGAAATAAAAGTTTTTGATGAAAATGTCCTTGATCTGAACAAAAACGAACTTAACGAAGTAAGAGTACGAATTGGATTTTTATTTCAAAGCGGTGCCTTATATGATTCAATGTCAGTTCGTGAAAACCTCGCTTTTACATTAAAAAAACACAAAAGGGATTTAACACCCGAAGAAGTTGAAAATGAAGTTCTGGAAGCTTTGGAAAATGTCGGTCTAGCCGATGCAATTGACAAAATGCCATCTGAACTATCAGGAGGAATGCAAAAACGTATTGGTCTGGCGCGTACTTTAATTTTAAAACCTGAAATTATATTGTACGATGAGCCAACAACAGGATTAGACACGATAACGTCAAGAGAAATCAGCGAATTGATTCTTGATATCAAACATAAATGGAAAACCACATCGATCATTATTACACACGATATGGCTTGTGCAAAACTAACCGCAGACCGAATTATGGTTTTGAAAGAAGGTGTAATACACTCTGAAGGCACGTATGAAGAACTGGAAAAAAGTGAAGACGAATGGGTTCGTTCTTTTTTTGAATAAAATAAAAAAATAAAACATAGAAATCATGGATAAGCAATCTGGATATACTTGGAAATTAGGAATGTTTGTAACAGTAGGATTGTTGCTTTTTATACTTGCAGTATATTTTATCGGAAAACAAAAAAACCTTTTTGGTTCAACTTTCAGAATTACATCAAGCTTTAAAACGGTAAGCGGTTTACAAGTTGGAAACAACGTACGCTTTTCGGGAATCAATATTGGAACCATAGAGGAAATCCAATTAGTAAATGATTCAACTGTTGTAGTTGCAATGGTTATAAAAGACGATGTCCGTGAATTTATAAAAACAGATGCACGCGCCAGCATTGGCTCTGACGGATTAATGGGTGACAAAGTACTTACTATTTCTCCGGGTGTTCATTCTCAAAAAGTAGTTGAAAACAACGGACAAATCGCTTCGATTGCCGGAATAGAAATGACCGATATTATGAAAAGCGTTAAGAAAAGCGTTGATAATGTTGGTGTTATTTCTGATGAGCTTGCCATTTTTAGTCACAGTATGAATAACGGAAAAGGTGCTTTGGCAAGATTGGTCAAAGATGATAAAATGGCCAACAGCGTTTCTAATACGCTTTCTAATCTTGAAACCGGAACAAAAGGTTTCAGTGATAATATGGAAGCCGCTAAAAGTAATTTCCTTTTGAGAGGATACTTTAAGAAAAAAGAAAAGGAAAAAGCAAAAAAACAGGAAGAAGCAAAAGAGAAGAAAGAAGAGCAGCAGGAAAAAGCGGATAAAGAGAAAGAAGAAAAAGAAAAGCAAAAAGCTAAGGAAGATAAAGAAAAAGAAGAAGCTGCTAAAAAGGCAGAAGCTGAAAAAGCGGAGAAGGCCGAAAAAGACAAAAAGTAGCTTTTCTGAAAATAAAATCTGATTTTATGTATCAGCTAAAAATCAGATTAGAATATCTAATTTTTAAATCTATCGTATATGCCATTTTCATTCAAACATACCGCCCTAAAAATTTTAAAAATTTCAGGAATAGTAATAGCAGGAATTCTGTTATTACTTTTTTTGATTCCACTGATATTTCCCGGAAAAATCGCTTCTGAAGTAAAAAAAGTTGCCAACCAGAGTTTAGATACCAAAATGGATTTTTCTAAATCAAGGCTTTCCTTTTTTACCCATTTTCCGTCGCTAACGGTTTCATTAGATGATTTATCGCTTACCGGTTCTGCCCCTTTTAGAAACGATACTTTACTAAAAGCAGAACAGGTTGCTTTTGGTATCAACCTAAAAAGACTGATTTTTGACAACGAAGTTAAAATCAACAAATTATACGTTTCTAAAGCATTGATAAACGTAATGGTCAACCAAAAAGGTCAAGCCAATTATAACATTTACATTGCTCCCGAAGACAATAAAAATAAAAAAGATACTCTTGAAGAAGGAACTGCAATTCGCTTAGAACGAATTGATCTTGAAGATTGTCATGTAAAATACAACGACCGCTCAGCTAAAATCCTTGTTGATGCAAAAGGTTTTAATTATGTTGGAAAAGGAAATTTGAGCGAAGATATTTTTGATCTAAATACCGACGCCAGAATTGACAGCGTAGATTTCTATTACGACAGAACAGCTTATCTAAGAAGAAAAGAAGTTCGTGCTGATTTGATTACACGAATCAATACAAACGCACTTACCTTTATTCTTCAGAAAAATGAATTAAAAATCAACAAATTACCGCTGAAATTCACAGGTTTATTCAGCATCTTAAAAGACGGTTATAAAATCGATATCAAAGCGGCTTCTGAAAATACAACCTTAAAAGATTTGTTTTCTGTAATGCCTCCGAAATATTTAACCTGGATGAACGAAACCGAAATTTCAGGAAACAGTGACCTTCTTTTTACTTTTAAAGGAGATTATAACGTCTCTAAAAAGCAAAAACCTGATTTGGCTTTTAATATGAAAATCAACAAGGGCGCCATAAATTATCAAAATGCCCCTGCTCCACTTACTGATTTTCAGATGGATCTGAATGCTGTTCTTCCTCAGCTTGACGTAGAAAAATTATTGATCAATCTGAACACCATGAAATTTAAAGTGGGTGAAAAAGATTATTTCAACGCTTATCTGCATAGCAAAGGTTTTACAGAAATGGATGTAAATGCGAGCGTAAAAGGCGCTTTGGATCTTTCTACTGTTGATGCTGCTTTGGGTTTGAATACTATTGATTTAAAAGGAATCTTAAAAACCAATATTCAGGCAAGAGGAACTTTTAGCACTACAAAAAAACTATTTCCAAAAACTATTGGAGGAATTTCGCTGAGAAACGGTTCTCTTAAAACCGATGCCTATCCAAATCCGATAACCGATATTACTTTTATTGCCAATGTGCTTAACAAAGCCGGAACGTTCAAAGATTTGATTGTTTCTGTGGCGCCGGCTTCTTTTGTTTTTGAAGGAAATCCGATGTATGTCAATGCGACACTTTCTGATTTTAGCGATTTGGCGTATAATGCAAAAATAAAAGGCGAACTGAATGTTGGCCGCATCTATAAAGTCTTTTCCCGAAAAGGAGTTGACATTACCGGATATGCCAAAGCTGATCTTTCGTTAAAAGGAAAACAAAGCTACGCCACAACCGGACAATACAGTAAACTGGATAACAGAGGAACTATTATCCTTAAAAATATCAAGGCAACATCTGAACTTTTTCCGAAAGCATTTTTTATTAAACAGGGAAATTTCAGGTTTCAAAATGAAAAAATGTGGTTTGAGCGATTTAATGCTTCTTATGGAAAATCTGATTTTGCCATTAATGGCTATTTACTCAATACGATCAATTATTTCTTAGAATCGCATGGAACTTTAAGCGGAGACTTCAACATGAAATCTAAACTGATTAATGTTGATGAATTTATGGCGCTTGAAAAAGGCGAAAACAAAGACCGAAATATTGAGGTTGATTATGCCAAAGAAGATCATCCAAAAATGAGCGGTGTGGTTATCGTACCAAAAAACTTAAATGTTGCGCTTAGCACCAATGTTGACAAAGTAGAATATAATGGATTGGTTTTGAACAAACTTACCGGAAAAGTCGGTATTACCAAAGGTGGTTTTTATTTAGAAAATGCCAATTTTAATATTATTGATTGTATTCTGGGAATCAATGCACAATATAGAGACGAATCTCCTACTTCTGCCAATTTTGATGCGCATTTTACCGCCAAAGATTTTAGCGTACAAAGAGCCTACAAAGAAATTCCGATGTTTCATGATATGGTGACAGTGGCTGAAAAAGCAGAAGGAATTATTTCTATAGATTATAAAGTCAAAGGAGATTTGAACGGAAATATGGGTCCAATTTATGAATCTCTTGAAGGAGCCGGAACAATCAATTTGCGCGATGTAAAAGTAAAAGGACTGAAATTGTTTGAAAAAATAAGTTCTCAAACCGGTCAGAAAGGTTTGGACGATCCAGGTTTGGAAGGCATTCAGATACAATCTTCAATAGATAATAATTTAATTCATATTGAGCCATTTACATTTAGTGTTGCTGCTTTTAGACCCACTATAAAAGGTACAACGAGTTTTGACGGATTACTGGATTTAAGAATGCGCCTCGGACTTCCGCCATTCGGAATCATAGGATTCCCGATTGTAATTACAGGAACACATCAGGAACCGAAAATCAAGATCTTTAGTAAAACCGGACAAAAAATAGAAGACGCTGTTTATGACGAAAAAAACAACAAAGTAGTTCGGGAAGAAAAAGTCAGTAAACGAAAAGACAAGTAAAATGAAAACTAAAAAAAAGAAAGGCAACAGCACGTTTGAAAAATTTGCCTCAAAAGTTTCAAAAGCAGCCGGTAGTACAACTGCTTTTATAAGTGCTTTTACAATCGTAGTGGTCTGGGCGGTTTGTGGTCCAATTTTCGACTATTCAGAAACTTGGCAATTGGTCATAAATACAGGAACAACGATTATTACATTTTTGATGGTTTTCTTAATTCAGAAAGCACAAAATAAAGATTCTCTTGCTATTCAGTTGAAATTAAACGAATTAGTAGCTTCAAACGACTATTCAAGTAATAGTTTAGTTGATATTGAAAGTATGACTGAAGAAGAGATGATTATCGTTCAGAAGTATTATCACAGATTAAGTGAACTCGCTAAAAAAGAAGAAAGTTTTCAGGAATCACATTCTATTGCTGAAGCCCACGAACAACACGAAAGAAAAGATAGAAACAGGACACAAATCCGGACTAAAAAAACCAATAAAAAATGAAGCTACGCTCAATTGAAACCTTCTGGCCATTAAAACATGCAATGGATATGAGTTATCCTTCATTAGATTCAGACCTTGAAACTGAAATCTTAATTATTGGAGGAGGAATTACAGGAGCCTTAATGGCTTATAAACTAATCAATGAAGGCAAAAAAGTAGTAATGGTTGACCGTCGCGATATCGCAAACGGGAGCACTGCCGCCAGTACTGCCTTATTGCAATATGAAATTGATGTATCACTACACGAATTAGTAAAACTGAGAGGAGTAGAATGTGCGGTAGACAGTTACAGAAACGGAAAAAAAGCCATTTTTGACATGCGCGCTATCGTTGACGACATAAAAAGCGACTGCCAGTTTGAATTCAAAAAAAGCATCTATTTCTGTTCCTTAAAAAAAGATTTACCTTTTCTGAAAGCCGAATTTAAATGCCGAAAAGAAAGCGGCTTTGACGTGACGTGGTTAGAAAAATGGGATCTGGAAAAACTAGGTTTAAATGCACTGGCTGCCATAGAATCTAAAACGGCTGCAGTTGTAGATCCGTATCGTCTGACTTATGATTTAGTTAAATATTGCGAAGACAGAGGAATGCAGATTTTTGACCGAACAAATATTATTTCGGTACAGGAACACAAAGACAAATTGGTAGCCTATACAGAAGATAAGTGCAAGATCACTGTTGATCATGTTGTGAATTGCAGTGGTTACGAAAGCACCGAAACGCTTAAGGAAAAAGTAGTTGATCTAAAAAGTACGTACGCAATAGCATCAGAATGTCTGCCTGATTTACCAAAAGCGTTTAAAAATGCTATTTTTTGGGATACCTCAAATCCTTATCTATATTTTAGAGGTACACAGGATAACAGAATCATCATGGGTGGCGGCGATGAAGAATTTAAAGATGCCAAAAAAAGAGATAAATTATTACCAAAAAAGGAACAATTTCTATTGAAAAAATTTCAAAGAAAA
>SEBM01000277.1 GCA_004296145.1 Flavobacterium sp. | reverse complement strand
CAAACGAATTGAGCTTTTTGTTTTAATATTCTACAAGAATAAAATTTCAAAACATCCAAAAAAAATAAAAACTTCAGTCTAAAAAAAAGTAAATTTAGATTTAGTCAATAAAACTAAACTTATCTTCAAACATCTTTCCGATTACCGGAATTGGTTTCTTTTGCTCGTTAGAAGCATTGATAATACCAAAAATCCATAAGATTAAAATGGCATACCCAATGTAGCTTAAAAAGAAAAGAGAAGTCACTGCTGTAACAACAATAGACAGAATAATATTAACTGCAAAAGACACTAAAAAGATTCCGAAACCTTGTTTTAAATGGTAGGTTACCAAATCGCTTTTTGGCGTTAAATCTTTGTTTTTTACAAAAGCTATAATCCATCCGATGATAGTTATGTAGCTTAAGATTGATAAGGTTTTTTTGTTCATGGTTATATTATTTATTGGGTCAAAAATAGCTACAACAATGGCAAGTAAAAGTCTACAATTTGTCTTCTGTCACTTCGGGTTGGTATTTAGATTATTTAAGAAGATATTATGTATTTGATGAAAGTAATTTTAAACTTCGTCTTTCATTAGTTTAAAAAACGGTTCTTTTTTTCCTCTCGAAATAGGCACAGAAGATTTATCATTCATCTGCACCATTCCTTCGCGTGAATAGCTTACAATGCAGTTTACGTTAACTAAATGTGATTGATGAATTCTAAAAAATGCCGGAGGTTCCAGTAAATCTTCATAGTTTTTGAGAGGTTTAGAAACCATGATTTTCCTGCCGTCAGTAAGAAAAAAAGTGGTATACGAACCCGAAGTTTCGCATCTTATAATTTGGTCTAATTTAACGACATACATCGCTTCCTGCGTTGGCAGAATAATTCTGTCAGGTGTTTTAGATAAGTTGTTTTGAAGTTCGCTAAGCTGTTGTTTCTCTAAAACTCTTTCCTGTAAAAGAGCAATTCTGTCAATAGCCGTTTTGAGTTCTTCGGGATCAATAGGTTTTAATAGATAATCTATCGCACTGTATTTAAAAGCATTAATAGCGTGTTGTTCGTAAGCTGTTGTAAAAATCAAATGAAAAGAATTGAATTCAATTTGCTCCAGAACATCAAATCCGGTTCCGTCTTTGAGCATAATATCCATAAAAACAAGATCCGGTTTTAGACGGTCAATTAGTTTTACAGCTTCGGCAACACTTTCCGCGTAAGCGACAACCTGAACTTTTTCAGGGGCAGTCATTTCGAGCATAATAGACAAAGCCTCTCTCAGACGCTGTTCATCTTCAATAATAATAGTTGTGTACATTTTATTATAGTATTGGTATATTTAAAATAACGATACAGCCAGGCCCATCATTTGGTTCGCGCTCCATAACCTGAAAACCTGCGTATGGATTTTCTTTTCGCATTTTGCTTAACCTTTCGTCGGTAATTTTCGTTGACAAAGATTCATGATTGTCTTTCAGCTTTAATTTTCGTGAAGCCGCCAGTCCGATTCCGTTATCTTTTATCATACAAATCAGATTTCTTTTGTCGGTATGCGTAAAATAAATTTCGATCAAACCTTTAATTTCTTTTTCCTGAGGTTTTAAACCATGTTCTACAGCATTTTCTATAAAAGGCTGAATCAATAACGGCGGAATCAAAACATCAGTTTCTACATTTTCATCACATTTAATACTATATTCAAAACCATTGTTTAGGCGCAATTGCTGCAGTTCTATATAATTTTTTAAAGTATTGATTTCTTCGTCAAGCGAAATAGTTTCTTTACGGGATTGTTCCAAAACCTGACGCGTTAGTTTGGCAAATTTATTCAGGTACGAAACAGCCGGAATAGTATCTTTCTGCAAAATCATGCTTTGAATATTTCCCAAGGCATTAAAAATAAAATGCGGGTCCATTTGCGACCGCAGCAACCTTCTTTCCATAGAAAGTGTAGCCGACAGATTTTCTATCGTTTCTTTTTCCATCAATTGCATTTTAAGTTCGCTGTTGGCTTGTTCTTGTTTCAGGAAATCTTCGCGGTTGAGATAATAGCGCTGGCGGTAATAATAAGACCGAAACATAAACACCAAACCAATTAATAAAACGCCCGCAATACCATAACCTAATCTTTTATTTTTCTGCACCAGCACATTGTCAGATTCCAGTTGTTTGATGCGTTCTATTTTTTTAGAAGATTCATAACGAACATCTGCATTTTGCAATAAACTCTGAGTCGATTCATTGTATTTCAACTGATTGTATTTGGCAAATTCGGTATCGTAACGATAAAAAGCTTCAAAATCTTTTCGTTTTGCCGCTACCATTTTTAAACAGCTGTAAAAAGTCGCCAGAAGATAATTATCAGTATACGGAAGGTTTTTTTGATATTCAATTCCTTCAAGAAGAAGCATTTCTGCTTTTTCATAATCTCCTTTTTCCGTATAATAAAATCCCTGAAGCCCGATGGCACTTCTGTAAATAATCTTCACATTATACTTTTTGGCAATTGCCGTTGCTTTTTCCAGATTCCTTAAAAAAGCTTTTTCATCGATAGGTTTTGGGCCTTTAGAATATAAATCGGCGAGATTGATATACGCAATTCCAATGTTGCTTTTACTCACAATATTGCTCGAATGACTTTCGGTAAATACAACCGTTTTCTTAAAAAAATCTAATGCTTCCTGCCATTCTTTTTCGCTCCAGGTTTCAAGATTATCAGTTAAATGGCTTCCAAAAGCAAGTCTTGCATGTAATTGACTTTCGGCATCGCCGGCTTGAGAAGCGTGGTAAAGAGCTTCGCGTGCATATTTTTCGACTTTTGTGGGTGAAGCAGGAGAGAAGAGATACGAGATATCTGAGGCAATTTTGGCGCATTGGTCGTGTGCCTCCGCTTTCGCGAAAAGCTTATAGGCCGTCAAAAGATAATCGACTGCCTGGGATTTATCATCGATATACGATTTCAAAGTTCCCATTGCCAGTGACGCGTACGCTTTTGCCCTGATTTCTTTTGTTTTTACAGACAAAGAAAAAGCAGAATCTGCATAACGTGTAAAATCTTTTAGATGCAGTAATCGTCTTTGCGTTAAAGCGAGATAGGAATAACAGATAATCTGATCTTCGATATTGTTTTTCTTTTTGGCCAATTCCAAAGCCTGTTGCTGCATTTTTTTGCAGGAAGCCGAATCAGAAAAGCGTTTTGAATATCCGTAAGCAACCAATTTTTCTATTGAAGATGCCTGCTGTGCTTTCGCGAAAGCGGTAAAAAATAAAAACACCAAAAGGAAAATAGCAGTGGCATAAAAGCTGTTTTTCTTCCCTAAAAGTATAGTATTAATGTGCATATATCCTGTTATTATGAGGGGAAAGTACAAATTGTATATTGAGTAACCAAACATTTTAGAGTCGATTTATGCATTAAAATCTTTGAAAAACAAGGTTTTAAAAATTTTATAAAAATCCCATTTTCCTGATATAGGCTGATGAAGACCGAATAAAAATCTAAAGTCTCCGTTTGCCAATTTCGAATTGTTGAAAACTCAGCGAAGTAGTAATCTTGCTGTAAATAAATTTTTTAAAGAGCTTTTAATTATGAATAAGAAAATATTTACAATAGTATTAACAGCGTTCTTGTTTTTGACGGGAATAAGTTACGGCCAACAGTTTGAAGAGAAACGTGTCAAAATAGAAATTACGGTAAAAGATGGCAATAAAACAATTACAGTTCCTGTAAGATCTGTGACGTTATCTTTTTCGAAACCTTTGAGTGTTGCTACTGCAACAGATAGTACAGAAAAAAAAGCAGAAACAAAGTATTGCAATTTTTCTCTTGATTTTGAAAAACTGGATATTGCTTTACTGAAAGCTTTTATGAAAAATAAAAGTGGAATCGACGGGCAAATCATCATGGTTGATTCATACGGAAAAGTACCAACAAGAAAGTTGGATTTTACAAAAGCGACACTCGAAGCGCTAAGTGATCAGTTAACAGCAGATTACAACAGTTCGTATATGTCTATATCGTGTGCATCGCTTACTATTGACGGTGTAAACCTTGAATAATCATATGGAACCGCTGAAAAAATTCTCGTTAAACGGAGAGCAATATGTCATGAAAAGGCAATATGGTTTTGGTTTGATTATAGTTTTTGCAATGGCCGCTCTGGCTTTTGCCGGCATTTGGTTCAAAAACTCAATTATGGTCTGGATTTTTGGGATTCTCACCGTTTTATGTCTGATTTCGATTTTTTTAAACCATGTTGTTATTGATATAAGCCGTAAAGAAATCATAATTAAAAACGGATTGATTATCCCTCCGGTCCAGATTCATTTTGATGATTTTGTCAATTTTGAATTGGTAAAAATGAAACAGTATTTTATTACGACTAATGTTTCATTAAACCTTTATTATTTAAAAAACGGAAAGGAAAAATGTACCGGAATTGCGCAGGGCCTAACCACGCGATCGATGCAAAATTTGCTTAACGAAATTCAGGAAATACTTGAAGCACATGGAAATTCAGGAGAAATATAATATCGAAGAAACATTGAACACCTTTTCGATTTGCCCAAAAAAACCATCGCTAGCAATGTCGTGGTGGTTTTTGGCAGGCATTATTGCAGGTCTGATTACGCTGTTGTTTTTTAGCTATTTACTGGACGAAGTCATGCGATGGGTTATCTGTATTTTTATGATTTATTTTGTTTTGCATAGTCTGTACGACATTAAAATCGGAAGTAAAATACGTTACACTTTTAACGCCGGAGAAAATGCAGTTTATAAAAGCAGTCCGCTTCGCGCAAAAAGAAAAATCCTGAAACTAAGCGAAAGCGTAATTTTTGTTCATTCTGAAATGGGAAGCTGGTATTATGCACTAGGCGCCCAAAAAAGCCAGTTTGTGAAAAATTATATGATCAGTGAAAGCTTCGGCTCGGGCAAAAAAAGTGAAGCAAAAGCAGTTGAATATGAAGATTTTGTTTTGAAAAAAATTGACAGGATGATTGATTCGGTTTTGAAATAATTTAGATCAATTTTTTATTTTTTACTTTTTTTCGTCTTATATTTTTTTAGATATTCTTCCGCTAATTTTTTTGTTTCATTATCCATTTTTTTTGAATTAAGAATTTGATATACATCATTATAAGCTTGATTATAGTGATACTTGTTAGCCATTATTATTGCATAATATAAAGCTGATGTGCGTTTTTCCTCTGCAATATTATATATTCCCTGAATATGATAATAAGCTAGTGTATCACCATGCTCTACAATTCTATTATGTAAAGAATCCATTAAAACCAGGTTATTGATTTTTTTTTGAAAATAGGTTCCTGAATTTTCTGATTCGATAATTATTTCTTCGTTTTCTTTTTTACAAGAAATCGTAATAAGTAATAAAATAAAAATTTGAACGCCAATTTTAATTTGTTTCATAAATAATTATTTGCTTTTTTTAGGGCTTTAAATCAAAAACTAAATTTTCAATAACATAAGCACTTTTGGAATTAGAATCAAATAAATAATATTCAGAGCCAACTTCTGACGAACTAAAAGCAGCTGGTAATGAAATTAATGTTTGAATTTTGTTTTGATTGTAATATTCTAAAATTAATTGTTCCTCTTTAAAATTATTACTGTCTTCATTAAAATTAATAGAA
>SEBM01000944.1 GCA_004296145.1 Flavobacterium sp. | reverse complement strand
GTATATACTCACGAATGTTACTTAAAAAAATCGAGTTAAGTAAAAATGGAACTTATATTAATAAGTATGAATTAAGCTACAAAGCAGTTGATGGGTCTAGCATGTATGGATTTAAAAAAGACAACTGGGGATATTTAGGCATTAGTGATGACGGAGATTGCGGATATAAACATGCAGAATCCGTTAATCCTTTCAGTGCCGCTACAACAGATGCTCTTTTAGGAATAAAATATCCGACTGGAGGGGCTGCACTTTTTAATTTTGAAAGTAATACCTATGCATATATTGGTAGTGATGAAATTACAGATTTTAGTGCTAACTACGAAAATCTGTTAAAGTTTAGACACCTATCGTATGATTTTACAAGTAATGGTTCAGTATTTCTTCATCCAGTTACAGCAGAAACAAAAGCAATATTTAGACCTTCGATTGTAGTTCCTGCTGATCAGACGACTGCTCCGGTTCATATGATGCTTCAAGCTTATGAAAACGGACAGCTTGTAGAATCAACCAATTTATTATGCCACTATAATAATCCTGTATGCTGCGTCAAAATAACCTTATATCCTAACAGAAGTTACAAGATTACACGAACAGCCTTTGATCTTAACTATAATGGTATAGATGGAGTTTCAATTGATTTCTATAAAAATTCGGTTCCGCAAAAAAAGTATTTATATGGTGGTGGTATAAGGGTTAAAGAGATTCAATATTATGAATCTCCTGTTAACATTGAATATTTTGATTTTAATAATGTAAACCTAAATTCTTCTCCATCGAAAATAAAAAAATATGATTACAATGAGTTTAGTGATTCTGATAAAAGTAGTGGAGCTTTGGTTCACCAAGCGCCTATTTTTGAAACTCAGGGAACTGTTAATCTCGATACAAACTGTTTCAATACATCTGGAAGCTATGTCACAACGAATATCGGAGCCTTATATACTGAAATAAAAGATTTTAGTGAAATGCCGGTAATAAGTACTCAAGGTGCTCATGTTGGATATAAAAATGTGAAGATTTATGAAACTGATAAGGGATATAAGCAATTCACCTATACTTCTCCGATTGATTATCCAGAATCTGATTATAATATTGGAGTACCTTATATTCCATCAAAGAATGTTGATTATAAAAGAGGTTTACTATTAAATGAAAAAAC
>SEBM01000276.1 GCA_004296145.1 Flavobacterium sp. | reverse complement strand
CCTAAAGAGTTTAGCTTGCTTAGAAAAGCAATCTATTACACGAAGGTGAATTTATTACGTTTATTAGTTCCAAATTGCGATCAGTGGTTAGTACAATCTTCATTAATTGCTAATAAATTATCAGATAAATTTCAGATAGACAAAAGCATAATTGATATTTTACCGTTTTATCCTCCTTTAAAAGGTAATTATCAACATCAAAGAATAAGAAATAGTTTTATTTTTGTAAGTGATGCGACACCCCACAAAAATCATTATCGGCTGATTCAGGCTTTTTGTGATTTTTTTGATGAAGGAAATAGAGGGAGCCTTACACTTACAATACCTGAAAAAGCAATTGAGTTAACTAATTTAATTAAGGATAAAGTTAAAGAAGGATATCCAATAAATAATATTGGTTTTGTTAGTAGAGATTCTTTATTCGAGCAATATAGTAAACATGAGTATTTGGTCTTTCCTTCCCTCGCAGAAAGTTTTGGTCTTGGGTTAGTAGAAGCTATTGAATGCGGATGTAAAATTATAGCATCAGATTTACCATATACATATCAGGTTTGTTTACCAAGTCTGGTTTTTGATCCCTTAAATAATAAAAGCATTCAAGAAGCTTTTTTGAAAACACAAAATTCGGCAAATATACCTTATGCCCAAAAAAAAATAGCTGATAATATCGGTACTTTGATTACAATTTTAGAAAATTAGTTTTCGTTCAGTACAAACTAAACAATGAAAAATAAAGAATGAAGATATCAATCATAACAGTCTGCTACAATAGTGAGGCAACATTAGAAGATACCATAAAGTCAGTGGCGGCTCAGACTTATGATAATATTGAGTATATTATTGTAGACGGAAATTCTAAAGATAATACCCTTAACATTGTCGAAAAATATCCGGATGTTATTACAAAATGGATATCAGAATCCGATAAAGGATTATATGATGCGATGAATAAAGGTATTGCAATGGCAACAGGTGATTATATAGGAATTCTTAATTCTGATGATACTTTTTACGAACCTCAAACATTAGAGAAACTAGCAGACTTCTTAAAAAATAATAACATTGATGCTTGTACGGGAGATATAGTACAGCATAAAAACGGAAGAATAATCAGACGTTACTCTTCGAAAAATTGGACTCCCGAAAAACTCAAAATTGGATTTATGGCACCTCATCCATCCATATTTTTCAAAAGAAGTTTGTTTGAAAAGTATGGCGACTATACATTAGGATATAAAATTGCGTCAGATTATGAGTTGATTATTCGCTATTTTCTTAAAAATGAAATCTCCTGGAAGTATTCAAATTTAATCACTACATCAATGGCAGTAGGAGGAGCAAGTAGCTCAGGAATGTCAAGTTACCATACAATAACAGAGGAGGTGGGTAAAGCTTTCAAAGCTAATAATATTGAATATTCACCTTTTAAAGTTAAATACAGAATGGTATGGAAACTTTTAGGTTTTTTAAAAAAATAATAAGCAATAAATCAACCAGATAAAACAAGCTGTGAAAATTATTATAACAGGAGCATCAGGTTTCGTTGGGCAAAACCTTGCAAAACATTTGCGAGACCAAAACCATTCCGTTCAAGAATTATCATTGAGGAATTCTTGGATTTTGGATGAAAGCAGTGATGCTGTCATTCATCTCGCTGGTAAAGCCCATGATACTGCAAACACTTCGGCTGAAGCGGAATACTTTAAAGTAAATAGAGATTTAACAATTCAGCTTTTTGAAGAGTATTTAAATTCAAATTGTAGGGATTTATTTTATTTCAGTTCTGTAAAAGCAACTGCCGATACGGTTGATGGTATTTTAGATGAAAATCATCATTCCGATCCAAAAACGGCTTACGGAAAATCAAAATTGGAAGCAGAAGATTATTTACTATCACACAAATTACCTGAAAATAAAAGAGTTTTCATCATTCGTCCTTGTATGATTCACGGTCCCGGAAATAAAGGAAATCTGAACCTTTTATACAAGATTGTGGAAAAGGGTTTGCCGTGGCCACTTGCCGCTTTTGATAATCAGAGATCTTTTTTGAGTGTTGATAATTTAAATTTTCTGATTCAGCAAATGCTGTTGAAGAAAGATCTGCCGTCAGGAATTTATAATTTTTCCGATGATAGAGCTCTTTCAACTAACGAATTAATCTCTACTATAAATATTGCTTTAAGAAAAAAGGCAAAGCTTTGGAAAATATCCAAAAATTGGATACAAAAAACAGCATCTTTAGGAGATAAATTCCATTTACCTTTAAACTCAGAGAGATTGAAGAAACTGACAGAATCGTACGTTGTGTCAAACCAAAAGATAAAATCAGCTCTACAAATTGAACAGCTTCCTTTATCAGTTGAGGAAGGCTTAATTAAAACAATTAAAAGCTTTAGCAAATAAACCTTTCAAAATTAACACTGCAATCAAAAGATATTATTTAATCAATAAACATTAAAAACTATGATTCGTATATTCGACTTTCTTTTTTCTTTTTTTGGACTGCTTTTTCTTTGGCCAATTCTTCTTGTATTGTACATCATAGGTTTATTCGATACAGGATCACCAATATTTGTTCAGGAAAGAGTAGGGCGTTTTAAAAAACCATTCAAACTGATGAAGTTCCGCACCATGCCTGTTAATACAAAATCTGTGGCAACACATCTTTCAAAAGATATAACGATTACTAAATTTGGAAGTTTTCTCCGCAAGTCAAAGCTCGATGAATTACCACAATTAGTTAATGTTTTATTAGGAGATATGAGTCTGGTAGGACCAAGACCTAATTTATTTAATCAGACTGAATTAATTAAAGAAAGAGATAAGAGAGGTGTTTACAATGCTGTTCCCGGGATTACAGGTTTGGCTCAAATCAATGAAATTGATATGTCTACTCCTGTTGAATTGGCAGAAAAGGATGCTGAAATGCTTAAAAGTTTGTCTATATCAGACTATTTTGGATATATATTTTCTACGGTCGGCGGAAAAGGTCAAGGAGACAGAATTAAAAAATAATTTTAGCAGCCATGATAATTTATTGTTATTTTTGATTCTCAATTTACACTTTTGATGCACAATAAAATTTGGCTTTCACCACCTCACATGTCGGGTAACGAACTTTCCTTCATTGAGGATGCTTTAAAAAAGAACTGGGTAACGTCTAAGGGCGAAAACATTGATGAATTTGAAAAATCTCTTTCATTCTTTTTAAAAAATGATGTAAAGGTTTGCGTGCTAAATTCTGCAACTTCTGCAATCCATTTATCTTTAGTGATGTTAGGCGTCACTTTTGGCAATGAAATCATAACTTCCTCCTTCAGTTTTTGTGCCTCAGCCAATCCGATAACTTACTGCGGCGCAACTCCCATATTCATAGACTCAGAAGAAGATACCTGGAATATGTGTCCGATTGCTTTAGAAGAAGCTATTGAAGACAGAATTTCAAAAAGCAGAAAACCAAAAGCGATTATTGTTGTTCATTTATACGGAATGCCCGCTAAAATCGATGAAATTATTGCTGTAGCAGAAAAATATAATATTCCGATAATTGAGGATGCTGCAGAAGCTTTAGGTTCAACTTATAAAGGAAAAGCTTGCGGAACATTCGGACGTTATGGGATTTTATCATTTAACGGTAATAAAATTATCACAACTTCCGGAGGTGGCGCATTAGTTTGCAATAATCAGGAAGATAAAGATAAGGCCGTGTTTTTATCAACTCAGGCTAGAGATAACGCTCCTCATTATCAACATTCTCAGATTGGTTACAATTACCGTATGAGTAATATTGTTGCAGGAATCGGTCGTGGACAAATGGAAGTCTTAAACGATAGAGTTGAAGCACGTAGAAAAATGAATGATTTCTATATCAGGATTTTCAAAGATATTGAGGGGGTTGAAGTGTTCTCAGAACCGACTGAAGATTTTTATTCAAATCATTGGCTATCTGCCATTGTTGTAGATGAAAATAAAGCAGGAAAAACAAGAGAAGATCTGCGCTTGGCTTTGCTTGAAGATAATATAGAATCCCGCCCTTTATGGAAACCAATGCATTTACAGCCGGTATTTTCTGACGCTCCATATTACGGAACAAACGTTGCCGAAAAATTATTTGATGATGGTTTATGTTTACCATCAGGATCAAATCTTTCAGATGACGAGAGGTCAAGAATTGAAAAGGTGATCAGAAATGTTTTTTCAAAAAAATCATTTTAATTAAATTTAATACACTGATAACTGCTTGCTTTTCATAAAGTAAGCAGCTTTTTATTTCATACGATCCTACTTGTAGCAAAAACTTCAAATTGACAACCAGCATCTTTCCTTATATTTGCAGATCAACGATGCATGAATGAAAAAATATCCATGGTGGAAAGCTGTAATGGACTACGGAATTAGTTTCGCAGCAATTATCGTTTTGCTTCCTGTTTTTTTTATTTTAATGATTATTTCATCTTTTGATACAGGTTTTCCCGGTATTTTCAAGCAGGAAAGGGTGGGTAGAAAAGGTCATGTTTTTATCATTTATAAATTCAGAACATATCACTCTAAAAAATTCACAAAATCAAAAGTAGCATGTTGGATGAGGAAAACAAAGCTCGACGAACTTCCGCAACTTTTTAATGTTTTAAAAGGAGATATGTCCTTGGTAGGACCAAGACCAGATATTGTGGGATATTATGATACGTTGAAAGGAGATGACCGTTTGGTTTTACAGTTAAAACCGGGCTTGACAAGTGAAGCAGGAATTAAATTTCGAAATGAGGAAGAAACTTTAAATAAGCAGGAGGATCCCATACAATATAATGATGAAATTCTCTTTCCCCAAAAAGTTAAAATGAATCTCGATTACTATTATCACCTATCTTTTAAAAAAGATGCACGAATTTTGCTAAAGACATTTTTGGTTTTAAAAAAATAAAACCATCAAAAAATATGAAGTATACAATGCAGTTGTTTTCTAAAATGTCGTTTTTCGCAGCTACTGCTTTCTCTCTGAAAGTAAACGCCCAAACAGAATTAAAAGTGAATGCTGCTTTCCTCCCCATTGGAATGATCAACATTGCTGGCGAGAAATCTTTAAACAAAAATTTTTCTCTACAAGCTGAAGGATTTATATCACCGTGGGAATCCTTTGCCGGGAAAAATCTTCAGATCTATATGGGGACTTTGGAAGGAAGATATTATTTTCGAGAAGTGATGAAAGGTTGGTATATGGGTGTTTATGGAAGTATTGCGGCTTATAATCTGCAAAAATGGAATTATCTGAAGGAAGAAACAATACTAAATGATGATGGAACACCTCAACTTTTACCAGACGGAAGTGTACGTGTGACTGAGAGATATCAAAAAGGATTGGCTTTCATAATAGGAGTAAGCAGTGGTTATCATTTTATTATTAATGAAAAACTGGGCTTGGATATCTATGGAGGTGTTGGAATTACTCAGTCTATATATCGGGGATATCTTAAAGATACAAATGAGAGATACGATGGTGCAGAAAAATGGAATAAAAGCGGAGAGATTATTCCCACAAGAGGTGGAATAATGGTCACATACAAACTAAATTAATGCATATTTACGATACTTATCAATAAACTGGTAAGTTTAAAATCATCATGATTATAGAATAATAATTAAAAATCAATAATAAGAC
>SEBM01000943.1 GCA_004296145.1 Flavobacterium sp. | reverse complement strand
ACAATAGATAGACCATTTTTTTAAATTAAACAGTCCCAAAAAATCAATTCAGCTTTCTGTTGATTACCCTATTCATATAATCCTGATACCAAGCTTTTGCGATGAGTTTTCCTTTTTCGGTTTCGGGAGATTTTATTTTTCCGTTTAAATTATTTTCAAAACCTAGATCATTTTTATCATAAATTCCGGTAATATCTTTTCCGTCAAAACGATAAATGTAATTCCCGATGATAAATTGCTCCGAAGTACCGTCAGAATTTACAATCAAAGGCGAATATTGTTTATCACTCAGCAAACTTCTTCCCCAACTTCTAATTCTTTTATTATACCCTATCAAATCTGCCAGTGTAGGATAAATATCGATCTGTTGTGCAACTTCATTATTAACACCTTTTAGATTAAATTTCGGATTTGGAGAATAGAAAATCAATGGAACAGCAAATCTGTTCATTGCTTTTTCATATTCGGGATAATAAATCTGGTTGGGATGATCGCCTGTGAAAACGAAGATCGTATTATTGTACCAAGGTTGTTTTTTAGCCGTTTCAAAATACTTTTTGATCGAATAATCGGTGTACTCCATCGGTTCGTGCATTTCAACTTTACCTTTTTTGAATTTCCCATTATATTTTTCAGGAATTTTAAAAGGATGATGTGACGAAGCCGTGAAAACTGTTGCCATAAAAGGTCTTGTTTTCCCTACATTTTTAGCAAAATATTGAAGAAAAGGCTCGTCCCAAATTGCCCACATTCCGTCGAAGTCTTCATTATGGTTGTATTCGTCTTTGCCAAAATAATGTTTGAAACCCAAAATATTACCAAAGCCTAAAAATCCCATTGAACCATTCGGAGCACCGTGATAGAACGAAGTATCGTAACCGATCTCATTACAAACCGAAACAATGGACTGAATTTTTTGATTTGAATAAGGCGAACTCGTAAAAGCATCCGTCAAACTCGGAATTCCTGCCAAAATACTGCTCATCCCGTGAATAGATTGTCTTCCGTTGGCAAAAGTATTAGGAAAAATCAAGCTTTCATTTGCTAAACTGTCTATAAAAGGCGTGTAAGAAACGTAATCTTTGATATTTTTATCTTTATTAAAAGCTCCTGAATATTCCCGACCAAAAGATTCTACAATAAAGATCACAACATTGGGTTTATC
>SEBM01000942.1 GCA_004296145.1 Flavobacterium sp. | reverse complement strand
AAGCAGAGATTTGATACACTTTTTCAAAATATTCCTGTTTCTTTTTAGAGGACATTTATTTATATGTTTTTCGTTAAAAGCTGTAATAAATTTTCAGGAAGGCTAATAAAATTTCCATTTGTATCTTCTCTAACAGGAAAAATTTCAAATTTATCGTTGTAATACCAATAGTAATTTAGTGTAATATTTCCAGGATCTTCATTGTAAAATTTTTCAATCGTAGGATCTAATAGTTTGATGAGTTCTAATACATCGCCATTTTCAATAGGATGCGTGTAAACGGTTCCTTTTGTCGGAATTGCAACTAATGTTCCAAAAGTTCCTATTGCATAATCTGCATTTTGTTTTAAATTAATTATATAGGATGCAGCATAATCTCCACTGAAGAAAACATACAATTTAAATTTGTCGTCTAAATCATATTCATTGGCTTCGATTTCATTTTCGGGAGTATTATCCAGAGCAATTTCAAAAAGTTCTGATTCCGTTTTTTCCCATTCCAAAATATCTTTTTTCCCTACATAATGAAATTGTCCTTCAAATTCTAGTATTAGAAATGTATTTGTCTCAGGAAAATCAACTCTCGAAATATATTCTGTGATGTCAGCCGGAAAAAGAAAGGAATCACCTTTAACTAAAACCCTTAAAAACTGTGCTGCATAACCAAAATCTTTATATAGATAATCAAAAGCTGCCGGATTGTATTTTAATTTATCGAAATGCTCGTATATCGTTTTTTCCCAGTCTTCAGGATTGTACGAAGCCAGGTTTCTGACCAGATTGTCTAAGTAGCGATGCTCAATATCACCATTATTTTCGGTAACAATTTCACCTTCGTCAATTTTTGTGATTTTTAAATTATTTTCTTCATGATACTTTACAGAAGTATTCATAATTAAATTGTATTCGTCTTTTGTTATAATTCCTTTATACATGTTTGGCAAACTATAGCCTTTATTCTTTTTGAAAATATCTAAAAATCCCATTTTTACTATTTTAATTATACGATAATGCTAATATAGATTTTTTCTTATTAATAAGAGAACCATAAAAAGAGTTTAGATAAAAATAAACAACAAGAGAATTGTTCCGTTTTTAAAATTTTGATTACTTAAAAGTATTCGCTTGTAAAAAATAAGAGATGAATAAAAAGCAATAATTAAATC
>SEBM01000275.1 GCA_004296145.1 Flavobacterium sp. | reverse complement strand
TACCAGTTGATTATTTAATCTATCAAACTTGATCAAATTTATTGGCAGGTGCAAAATGGTTTAAATTGAGTTGGCATTTTTAAAAATTTTTACAAGTTTCAATCAGATCAATAAGTTTCATGTCTGTGAAATGATATACGTAGATTCTATCTTCTAAAGACACGATAATTTTCTCAGCCTTTAGCTTTACGAGCTTTATATCGCTTTTAAATGAGAGCTCAGCTACTGCCTTTGATTGATGATCGTCCCATATTACAACTTTATTCATTGGATATTTTGGATAATCTCCTCCTCCCACTAATGCCAGAATATTACATTTATACAACAGCAATTTACGGCACACAATTTCATGCTTATTCCTCAAACGATTTGACTAACTGGCACGACGAAGGCCTTATTTTCGATCTTTTTCCTGATAGTCCGTGGTCACAATATAATGGTTGGGCGCCCGCAGTTGTTTTCAGAAACAATAAATATTATTTCTATTATACGGCCGAAACCAAAATCGGCGTAGCGGTAGGAAATACACCAATTGGCCCTTTTACAGATATTGGCGCACCACTTATAGGAACAGATCCATACACAGATGATATTATCGATGCCAATGTTTTTGTTGATGATGACGGACAGGCTTATATTTATTACGGAGGATCCGGCAAAAGCAGAATGGTGGTTCGCAAATTAAACGCCGATATGGTTTCGTTGGCAACAGGTCCAACAGATATTACACCTCAAAATTATACCGAAGGCCCTTATATGGTCAAACGAAAAGGAATTTATTATATGATGTATTCTAATGGAGCGTGGTATAATGACACCTATAATGTGCAATATTCGACTTCAAATTCTCCGATGGGACCGTGGACATACAGAGGGAAAATATTAAGTTCTAATTCAGAAGATAAAGGTCCGGGGCATCATGGCGTTTTAAAAATGGGGAATTGTGACGAATATTACATTATTTACCATCGTTATGAAAACGGGACTTCCGGAGACAGAAAAATTGCCATTGACAGAATGTATTTCAATTCTGCCGATTTGATAGAACCTGTAAATATGACCAACTATGGCGTTCCGGCCAGAGTTCCGGATCAATCGTGTCCGACACAAAGTATTGTTTCTGGCGGTATTTACAAGTTAACACACAAAGGAACCAATCAGTGTCTGGATGTTTTTAATAACGGAAGCCAGTCAGGAACCAACGTACAACAAAGTACCGACAACGGTAACGATGCACAACGCTGGATTGTTACACTCGAAGCTGATGGCTTTTACAGATTAACACATAAAGGAACTAACCAGTGTCTTGATGTATCTCAAAACAGTAATGCTCAGGGAGCAAACGTTCAGCAATGGTTAGAAAGCAATACAGATGCACAACGCTGGAAAATAGAATTAATGTCTGATGGGTATTGCAAACTTACACACAAAGGAACGACTCAGGTTCTGGACGTAGATAATAACAGCAGTCAACCCGGAGCCAATGTACAACAATGGTCAGATTTGGGAACCGACGCACAACGCTGGAAAATGGATTTAATCGAAGTTCCAATTATTTCAGGAGGTACTTATAAACTTACCCATAAAGGAACTACCCAATGTCTTGACGTGAAAGACGGCAGTACACAACAAGGTGCCAATGTACAGCAATATACAAGCAACGAAAGTGATGCACAGCGCTGGGTTATTACAAAAGAATCGGATGGATTTTATAAATTAACCCATAAAGGAACCACTCAGGTATTGGATGTTGACAACAATAGTAGTCAGGCCGGAGCCAATGTACAGCAATGGTCAGATTTGGGGACGAATGCACAACGCTGGAAAATTGAGTTGATGAGTGATGGTTACTTTAAACTGACACACAAAAACACAACTTTATGCCTTGACGTAGCAAATAATTTAGCAGAACCCGGAACAAACGTACAGCAGTGGACCGATAACAACAACGATGCACAACGCTGGAAACTCGATTTAATAAAACCAACAACAACTTTAAGTACCGCTAAATTTCCGAATACATCAAAAGTAAATGAAAACGATAGTAACGTTTTAAAGATCTATCCAAATCCGGTAAAAAACACACTTTTCTTTAGTTCTGAAATGGCAGGAATTCAG
The DNA here is from genome assembly GCA_004296145.1 of Flavobacterium sp. GTDB lineage: Bacteria > Bacteroidota > Bacteroidia > Flavobacteriales > Flavobacteriaceae > Flavobacterium. The sequence continues at coordinate 3,552 of SEBM01000275.1, read as the reverse complement.
GTTCGTGTTTTTTCAGAAACAGGAAGTCAGGTTTTGCAGCAAACAATAAAAGACAATAGTCTGGATGTTTCAGCTTTATCAACAGGAATTTATTCTGTTGTTTTTGAAAAAGACGGAATAAAAAAATCAAAACGATTTATTAAAAAATAAACGTAAAATAAAAAGGTAAATACTTCAAAGAGAATCATTCAAATTATTATATTCAAGTTTTTGATGAAATGATTTGAAGTATTTATTTTAAGATTAATTTTTAAAAGATAATATGAAAACAAAACAATTTTTAGTTACATTTTTTTGTCTCGCTTCGGCAGCTTTATTTGCACAGGAATACAAACCCGAAGCAAATCCAAAAGCAATCGTCGTCTCAGGCAACACCAGATTTACGGTACTTTCACCGCGTGTTATACGTATGGAATGGAGTTCAGATGGTAAGTTTACAGACAATGCTTCGCTTACCTTTGTAAATCGAAACCTTCCGGTACCGACATTTACAAAAAAAGAGACTAAAGGAGAACTGCAAATTGTAACCGATGTTATCAAACTTAAGTACAAAACAGGTTCAGGTAAGTTTGATGACAAAAACCTGACAGTTGATTTTATTGTAAATGGTAAAACAACAACCTGGAAACCAGGTTTAGCAAACACTAAAAACCTTTTGGGAACAACCCGTACACTGGACGGTGTTGACGGTCCGGCCAAAGAATTGGAAAAAGGAATAATTTCGCGTGACGGCTGGTATTTAATAGACGACAGCGAGCGTCCTCTTTTTGATAATTCAGAATGGCCGTGGGTGATGGCTCGTCCCGGAGATAAACCTCAGGATTTATACCTTTTTGCGTATGATTCTGATTATAAAACAGCCTTAAAAGACTACACCGATATTGCAGGTAAAATTGCCATGCCGCCACGTTTTGCCTTTGGTGCATGGTGGTCAAGATACAGAGAATATTCAGATACCGAATTTCGTGATCTTGTTGGTGAATTCAAAATGCACGATGTGCCGCTGGATGTATTTGTAATCGATATGGACTGGCACGTAAAATCATTGCCTGAATTCTTTAAAAACGGACAAAGACAAAGAGATCAGGCCGGAGAAGATTCTGGCTGGACTGGTTTTACATGGAATAAAAACTTATTTCCTTCTCCAGAAAAATTCCTGCAATGGACAAATGAACAGCATCTTAAAACCTGTTTAAATCTTCATCCGGCGTCAGGAATTCAGCCTTTTGAAGAAGTATATCCAGAAATGGCAAAAGCAATGGGAATTGATCCGGCTTCAAAAAAATATGTGCCTTTTGATATTACCGATAAAAAATTTGCAACCAATTATATGAACTTAGTTTTGCACCCAATAGAAAAAGCAGGTGTAGATTTTTGGTGGCTGGACTGGCAACAATGGGGAAGCACAAACATTCCCGGAGTAAATCCGACTATTTATTTAAACTATGTGCATTATAGCGACATGGAACGTCAGAATAAAGTACGTCCGCTAATTTTTCACCGTTGGGGAGGACTTGGAAATCACAGATATCAAATCGGATTTTCAGGCGATACGCATGTAAGTTGGGAATCTTTGAATTATCAGCCTTATTTTACATCAACAGCAGCCAATGTAGCTTTTGGTTATTGGAGCCACGATATTGGCGGACACCAGGGTGATGCCGGAACTGCAGAATTGTACACAAGATGGATTCAGTGGGGTGTTTTTAGCCCGATATTCAGAACGCATGCCACCGCTGCACCACAACACGAAAGACGTATCTGGGCATATCCGCTGGATAATTTCCTGATTATGAGAGAAGCGTATCTGACCCGATATTCTTTAGTTCCTTATTTATATAATGAAGCACGAAATACGTATGAAACCGGTGTATCTACCGTTCACCCAATGTATTACGATTATCCAAAAGATGAAAATGCTTATTCTATTCCCAACCAATATATGTTTGGCCGCGATATGATCGTAAATCCAATTACAAAACCTATTGGAAAAGAAAATGTTGCCGTGCAGCACGAAACATGGCTTCCGGAAGGTAAATGGTACGAAACGAGTACAGGAAGTATCTTAAAAGGAGGTAAAAAAATAACTATGCCTTTTACTTTAGGGGATATTCCCGTTTTTGTAAAAGAAGGCGCGATTATTCCGATGCAGCCAAAAGTAGAAAGAACAGACGAAAAGCCATTAAATCCTTTAATTCTTTCTTTTTATCCGGGTAAAAAAGGATCATTGAAATTGTATGAAGATGAAGGAAATAATAACAATTTCAAGAAAAATGCCTTTACTTTTACTCCCGTAACTTCAGAACAAACAGGCAATAAAACAAATATTGTGATTTCGCCTGCAGAAGGTTCTTTTCCGGGAATGCTGATTTCCAGAGGTTATGAGTTGCGTTTTCCTTGTTCTTTTCCTCCAACAACTGTAACTGTAAACGGGCAAAATATTCCGTATAGTTCAGAGCCTAAAGCAGGAAGTTGGTCTTATTCAGGAAACGATTTTGAAACACGTGTTTACGTGCCAGAATCTCCAACGAACAAAGCAATTTCGGTTGCGTTGCAATTTCCTGATTACGATCAGCAGCTTCTTTCGGGTAAAAAAGGACAAATCAAATACATGAAAAATTTCGAAGCTTTCCGTTTGTTACACGATTGGAATGATGGATTGCATAGTCCTTTCGAAATAATGTCGCTTTCTCAGTTTGGTCAAAATATTGAATATAATCTTTCGGATATTAAAAAGGAAATTGACGGATTTGGAACGCGTTGGAACAATGCACTTTGGACAATTCAATCTGCCAGCGAAGCCAATAAAGTATACAAACCGTATTATGAATTACTAAAAACTTACGGAAGTATTGCCGAAAGACCTGAATTTAAAACGGAAGCAGAATTAGATTCTGATACAAAAGCAAAAGTTGAATTTATTCAAAAAGGTTCAGAGAAAATCTATTATACAACTGATGGTTCCGTACCAACTCGCAGCTCACAACTTTATACAAAAGCGTTTGAAGTGGCGGTTCCGGCTCGTGTAAACGCTATTGCATGTCCGGCTGGCGACGGCTCTTGCAGTTCTGTTATTTCGAAAATATTTTACAATAAAAAGACAGGATTAAATTATAGTTTATACAAAGGAAAATGGAGCAAAATGCCAGATTTCAATACGCTTACGCCAGTTGAAAAAGGCTTTGCACCTGATTTTGATTTAAATAAAATTAAACACGATTCTAACAATTATGGTTTGGTTTATAATGGATATATAAACATCCCGGCTGATGGAAAATATACTTTTTATATAGCTTCTGATGACGGTAGTAAACTTTATATCGACAACCAGTTAGTTATTGATAATGACGGATTACACGGTTTTGACGAAAAAAAATCTGAAGTAATCTTAAAGAAAGGATTAGTGCCAGTTCGTTTAGAATATTTTCAGGAAAGTTATGGTGAAGGTTTATCAGTAGATTTTTCATCAGAAACAATGAAGAGAACGAGTCTTTTTCCTTCTATTTAATATTAAACTCGAATTATAAAACAACAAAAGGATGAATTTAGTTA
>SEBM01000941.1 GCA_004296145.1 Flavobacterium sp. | reverse complement strand
AACCAAACTAAATCAACTACCTAAAAACTGGAATGATGTAAGTTTAAACGATTACAACAAATTAGTTGAAGCTGGTATTGTATCAGATAACTATGATGATGAAACATCTTCAATTGATATTCCTTTGGCAATTATTTCAACCTTAACAAATACATCTCTAGATGATTTAGAAGCTATCAGTTACATTGAAGTTGCACCGTTTATACAAAACCTTAGTTGGTTTTTTGTTGCTCCAGAAGAGGTTAAAACAGCTTATAAATGCAAAGCTATAACTGAAATAACTTATGCTGAATTTACTCAATGGATGCAATTAAAGAATGAACCATACAAATATGTAAATGAACTGTTACCAATCTTTTATCCAGAACTAAAAGATGTTGATATCAATACTTTAAGCATACCGGAAATCAACACTTTATTTTTTTGTATTGATTTTACATGTTTTATATTGATAATATAAGATCTGTGAATTCTTGAAAACCCTTTGTTTGAAAGTAAGTTTTCCAGCTTTATTAAACTAATTAAAGTCAGTGTAAATTTTCCATCGGTTGTGTAAATTTTTACATAATCTTTCAGACCTTCAATAAATAAAATATCAGAAAAATTCATTTTGACATTTTCATATTCAGCTCTGACAAACATAAAATCCTGTTCTGATTCGGGAGTAGTTATGTTTTCTGTAACAGGCTGAATTGCTGCCGCAGGGTTTGAAATTTGTTGTGCCCTAACAACCGATTTTAGAAAACGATGAAAAGGAATTGGTTTTACAAGATAATCAACAGCGCCAAGATTAAAACCTTCTACAGCATAATCAGAATAAGCGGTTGTGAAAATAATAAGCGGTTTTTTTTCAATAGTATTCAGGAATTCAATTCCGGAGAAATGAGGCATCTGAATATCCAAAAAAATTAAGTCTACATTGTTCTGATTAATAAACGAAATGGCATCAATAGCATTATTAAAAGTGCTTACCAATTCAAGTGAATCTACCTTTTTGACAAAATCTTCTAATAATTCAACCGCTAACGGTTCATCGTCAATAATTACACATTTCATCTGTTGGAGATTATATTTCTTAAATTGTTTTGGTGCTCAAAAGTAGTTTTAAACCAGTAAATTAAGTTTTAAAATTTTCATAAATTACTGATTTATTTTCGGTTAGCCTTTTAC
>SEBM01000274.1 GCA_004296145.1 Flavobacterium sp. | reverse complement strand
CAAAAAAAATCTATAATAAAACAATTTTATACTAAAAAGCAAAAATATGTCTAATTATAGAATTTTCAATCTTTTGAAAATGATTTCTAAAAAATTTTACTAATCGTTATTTATTAAAATATTTAATAATAAATATTCATGATAATTTTCGATTTAGAACTATCAATTATTTTTTCTATTCTTTTAAAGAACTGCTCGTTTACCATCGGACATCCGTGACTACGACTAATGTAATGATCTTGTTCTTCATAAGGAACTGCAGAATAATGATGCAAAACTATGGCTCTTTTTAAGGCATTACTGTTAGTTTCATCCAAACCTGTCAATCTGTAAGCTTTACCAAAAATTCCTTTGTAACATTTCTCAATAGAATATCTGCCTAATGACGTACAGTTTGAATTGGGTTCATTACTAAATTTAAGGTCACCACGAACTGCAGTTTCTGATCCTGAACCGTGCGCTACAAGTCCCTGATCAATAATTTTATCATTTACTAAATCATAAACAAAAAAGCGATTTTTACCTGATTTGATTCTCATATCAACCAAAAAAGCAATTTTTGTATTGTAATTGGGACTCACTCCAATTTTTTCTTTTATTTCAGTGATCTGCAAATTTAGTCTTTCGACTTCTGCAGTACTTAAGTTTTCATCTTTAAAATTAAATTTCGAGGTATTAAAAAAACCTACAGTCACAAAAAGAATCAGATAAAATAGTTTCATATAATTTCCTATTGAAGATTTAAGATTAGTCCAAAAAGACTTGTGTTGGCCGCCAAAGTATATTTTGAGTATGAATAATTAAATTTTAATCGGTTCATTTTAAGACCAAATCCCAAAGAAACTCCTGAAAAATTGCGCTGTTCTTCAATTCTTAATTCTTCTCCTCTTCTGAAATTATATCCTAATCTGATATTAAATGCTTTTTTAGGAAAAAGTTCTACGCCTACAACAACATGTCGCAAGGCATTATTGACAAAAGAAACTTTTTCTTCACTCGTTGAACCATCAATATTTGTTTCACCACGAACAGGATTTGAAAATGAAATATTCCATTGCTGCAAATTTTCTAAAGAAAGATGCCAGCGAACAGGAACATGTTCCAATTCCTGAGAAACTCCTGCAATGATTTCAAGAGGCAGGTTTTCTTTTATTCCGGAATAGGTCGTAAACTGAGTTCCCAGATTTCGAACTACAAGCGCTGCATTTATATCATTAACTTCATCTATATATAAAAAACCTAAATCAACCGCTCCTCCTATAGAATTATAACTTTCTAAAGTTGATGTTATTAATTTGGCATTTACACCAACATGAAAATCACTATATGGAATATTATAGGCATATCCCAATGAAAGTGCTCCTTCGCTGCCGGTAAAATCTGAAGTTTCCTGACCGTTTTCATCATAACCATCAAATGTACCGTAGTTGATGTAACTTACACCAGCGTAAAAAGTCTGGAGATGTCTGTCGTAAGTATAGGCATAAGAGGCTGTACCGTAAGAGGCTTCACCATAATAACTTCCGTAATTCATTGCCAGGTGATTGTCCATATCCGGGTTTAAAGTTGCTGGATTAAACATAACCTGATTGACATCTTCATCATAAATCGTTATCGTTTTTCCACCTAACGCTGCCTGCCTTGGTGAAGTAGTTAAATTAAGAAACTGATAGGTATAACGCCCTCCTATTTGCCCGAAAGAAAACGAAGTAAATAATAGCAATAAAAATAAAACAAGTTGTTTTATCATCCTTTTCGTGGCGTTCCTATATGGGAATAACGCAAATACAAATATAAAATTATATAACTTATAAAATAAATTTTATAACTATCTAAATTTCAGCATTTAAAACAAAAAATCCTGATTTTACAGCATACAAAAAATCCAAATTTCAATCGCAATCATTGATTGCATTTGAAATTTGGATTTAATGCCAATCCCAAGAATTCGGGACAGGATTACAATTTTTAAAATTTTATTTTAAAGTCTTTGCGTTTTTAGCATTTTGATCTGTCAGCGCTAAAGTCAGCACTTCACTCATTTCTTTTACATAGTGAAAAGTAAGACCTTCTAAATATTCAGCTTTGATTTCATCAATGTCGCTTTTATTTTCATGACATAAGATAATTTCTCTAATATTGGCTCTTTTGGCAGCAAGAATCTTTTCTTTGATTCCGCCAACTGGCAATACTTTTCCACGAAGTGTAATTTCTCCAGTCATAGCAAGACTTTTCTTTACTTTCTTTTGTGTTAATAAAGAAACCAATGACGTTAACATTGCGATACCTGCACTAGGCCCGTCTTTTGGCGTTGCTCCTTCCGGAACGTGAAGGTGAATATTGTATTTTTGAAATAATTCGATTGGAAGACCCAGCTTTTTAGCATTTGCTTTAATATATTCTAATGCAATCGTAGCCGATTCTTTCATGACATTTCCAAGATTACCTGTAATTGTCAATGCTCCTTTTCCTTCAGAAATCAATGATTCTATAAATAATATATCTCCTCCGACACTTGTCCAGGCTAAACCTGTCACTACTCCGGCAACATCATTATTTTCATATTTATCACGCTCTAATCTTGGTACTCCCAAAACAGTGATAATATCTTCATCAGTAACTTTTTTGTTGTATTCTTCTTCCATTGCAACTGCTTTTGCAGCATTACGGATCACCTGGGCAATTTTTGTTTCCAGATTACGAACACCAGATTCACGTGTGTAACCTTCTACAATTTTCTCCAATTGTTTTTTACCAATTGTCAAATCTTTAGCAGTTAGTCCGTGCGCTTCTAATTGTTTTGGAAACAAATGTCTTTTGGCAATTTCTACTTTTTCTTCAATCGTATAACCTGACATTTTGATTACTTCCATTCTGTCACGCAAAGCCGGCTGAATCGCTGCCATATTATTTGACGTTGCGATAAACATAACTTTAGATAAATCATAACCCATTTCAAGGAAATTATCATAAAAAGAACTGTTTTGCTCCGGATCTAAAACTTCTAATAAAGCAGAAGACGGGTCACCGCTGTTTCCGCTTGATAATTTATCAATTTCGTCTAAAATAAAAACTGGATTAGAAGTTCCGGCTTTCTTTAAACTCTGAATAATTCTTCCCGGCATTGCACCGATATAGGTTTTTCTGTGTCCGCGAATTTCTGCTTCATCACGTAAACCTCCAAGAGAAATACGTACATATTCACGTCCCAAAGCTTCTGCAACCGAACGCCCGATAGATGTTTTACCAACTCCCGGAGGTCCTGTTAAACAAATAATTGGCGATTTCATGTCATTTCGCAATTTTAAAACTGCCAAATGTTCTACCATTCTTTTCTTAACTTCTTCAAGTCCAAAATGGTCTTTATCTAAAATTTTCTGAGCGTATTTTAAATCAAATTTATCTTTAGAATATTCACCCCATGGCAATTCTAAAAACAACTCTAAATAGTTACGTTGAATTCCAAAATCAGGAGATTGCGGATTCATTCTGCGCATTTTTGACAATTCTTTTTCGAAATGTTTCTGCGTTTTTTCGTCCCATTTTTTAGTTTTTGCCTTCTGCCCCATTTCATCCATTTCCTCTTCCTGCGAAACACCACCCAATTCTTCCTGAATGGTTTTCATTTGCTGATGAAGGAAATATTCGCGTTGCTGCTGATCTAAATCAAAACGAACTTTTGACTGGATATCGTTCTTCAATTCTAATTTTTGAAGTTCAACATTCATATAACGCAATGTCTCAAGCGCTCTGTCTTTTAATCCGTTTATTGATAAAAGGCCTTGTTTTTCTTTTACCGATAAATTCATATTAGAAGAAACGAAATTGATTAAAAACGATTGGCTTTCAATGTTTTTAATCGCAAAAGTAGCTTCAGAAGGGATATTTGGACTTTCCTTGATAATCTGGATTGCCAGTTCTTTCACAGAATCTAGTATAGCTGTAAATTCAGTGTCATTTTCGTCAGGACGCTCTTCAGATACTTCTTTAATAGTAGCTGTCATGTAAGGCTCTTCAGAAATAACTTCGTCAATTTCAAAACGCTTTTTACCCTGTAAAATAACGGTAACGTTTCCGTCTGGCATTTTTAAAACGCGCAGAATTCTTGCAACGGTACCTATTTTATGGATATCATCTTTTGACGGATCTTCGTCTTCTTCATTAATTTGAGAAACTACACCAATAATTTTTCCGCCGGCATTGGCATCATTAATCAATTTTATAGATTTATCTCTCCCCGCAGAAATTGGAATCACAACACCAGGGAATAAAACAGTATTTCTTAAAGGTAATATTGGCAAAGAAACAGGAAGTTCTTCATTATTCATTTCCTCCTCGTCTTCCGGTGTTAATAATGGAATTAATTCTGCTTCTGAGTCGAATTCCTGAAGTGACAGATTGTCAATGGTAAGTATTTTATGGTTTGACATAATAATATATAAGTCGTTTTGTCATTAAATTATCAATTCTAGTTGTAGATAAAATCTTAGATTCATTAGTTTATACTAAAATAATGATAAGTGTGTCATTTACAAGATAGGCCATAAAAATAGACAATCATTGTGCCAAAACAAATTTAAATATCAAATTATTCAATTGTAAATATTGTTATCAAACAACTATCGAAATAATTGAATAAAAAAATGCGCTAAATAAATTTAAGCGCATTTTTTAATTTTATATGTTTTACTGTTCAGTATATTTTAGATTACAGCTTACAGTATTATTATTTGGAAGGATAAAAGTGGCTGATAAGTTACCTCCTGCCGGTTTATATGGTGTATTCTTTTTACCTCCAGTATTTCGTACAGAAGGTCCAAATCCAGAAATATAATCATATGAAAAAGCATATTCACTAAATGGTAAACTACCAGTTTGAACAAAACCTGCTATAGAGCCAGAATTAACTTGATATGTTACAGGAATAGGAACAATAGTCGGAAAAATACCAACTGTAATTTTGGCTAAAGAAGTTAATTGGGTATAGTATCTAAAAAATTTAACTCCCAAATCGTTTTCGTGTACTTCTCTGCCTGCACTATAGTAAATAGTTACATCGCCCGAAGTCGCAGCAACCCCACTAATAATAGATTCATCACGTATATATTTTGCAGAATTATTTTTTATACTTTGCTCAGTTATTTTTTTTCCATTTACTATTACTTCTCCACTCAAATTAATGACATTAGCTGATCTATCATCAAAAATAGTGGTTGTCAAATTCTGATGTTCTTTTAAAAGAATCTGATATTTTACTTTTAATTCATTCGCTTTTGTTGGGTTAATCAATTTTAACGAATTTATTTCGTCTGCAATACTCTTAATACTAGTAAAACCTACTTGTTTTCTTAAGGTATAGATATTCTTAAGGACATTTGTATGGTATTTTTTTAGCTCGACAATTAATTTTTCATTTCCTGATATTTTATTTTTGTCATCTGTTAATGTTTTTGTGTTTTCAATAAAATTAGCTGACGCTTCAAGCTCCATTTTCTCTTTTGATGCAATAATTTCATCAATTTTATCATCCATACTTTTGACAGAGGTAAAATTCATAATTTTGAATCCATTAGAAGAATTATTCTCTTGCGATTCATCTGTACCTGAACAAGCAGTAAACAAAGAAATCATCAGTCCTGAAAACAGAAATAAAAAAAAATAGGTGTGTTTTTTCATAATTTAAATA
>SEBM01000940.1 GCA_004296145.1 Flavobacterium sp. | reverse complement strand
TTAGGTTTTTTCAAATACTACAATTTTTTTATAGAAAGTTTCTCAGAATTACTATCCGGTTTTGGATTAGGTGTTAATATTTGGTTATTAAATATCGTTCTTCCTGTCGGAATTTCTTTTTATACTTTTCATGGTCTGTCATACATTATAGATGTGTATAAAAAGCGAATCAATTCTGAGCATAATTTTACAGATTATGCTGTATTTGTAAGCTATTTTCCGCTATTGGTTGCAGGTCCTATCGAAAGAGCAACTCATCTATTGCCACAGATTCAGAAGAAAAGAATTTTCAGCTATGATAATGCGGCAGATGGTTTGCGCCAAATTCTGTGGGGTTTTTTTAAGAAAATGGTCATCGCAGACAATTGTGCGCCCATTGTTAATGAAATATTTAATAATTATGAAAATCAGAATCCTGTTACTTTAATTTTGGGTGCGGTATTATTTGCATTTCAGATTTATGGAGATTTCTCAGGATACTCTGATATTGCATTAGGCGTTTCCAGATTATTTGGAATTGAGCTGTTAAAAAATTTCGCATTCCCTTATTTTTCCAGAGATATTGCTGAGTTTTGGAGAAGATGGCATATTTCACTTTCTTCCTGGTTTAGGGATTACGTTTATATTCCTTTAGGCGGTAGTAGCGGTGGTCTACTGATGAAGATCAGAAACACATTTATTATATTTTTGTTATCCGGTTTTTGGCATGGTGCAAATTGGACATTTATGGTATGGGGTTTTCTAAACGCTTTATATTTTTTACCATTATTGGTCGCTAATAAAAATCGACAAAATATTGAAGTGGTTGCAAAAAATAGGTTTTTACCAAATGTAAAAGAAATTTTTCAAATTGCTACAACTTTTATGATAACCTGTATAGCTTGGATTTTCTTTAGAGCAGACTCAGTCACGCAAGCTTTTTTATATCTAGGTAAGATATTAAACTTCAACTTATATTCTCGTCCTGATCAATTTCCTGCAAAAATACTTGCATTAATTGTTGTAATGCTTATAATAGAATGGGTAAACAGAGATCAATTTCATGGTCTTGAAATAAGAAGATTTGCACCTTGGATGAGAAGAATAATGTATGTTTCTGTTATATTCATCATTCTTCGATATGCTAACTTTAGTAATAATGAATTTATTTATTTCCAGTTTTAGCATGAAAA
>SEBM01000939.1 GCA_004296145.1 Flavobacterium sp. | reverse complement strand
AAGTTTGTGATGGAGGCAGATAATGGGGAGGACCTCATCCAAAAAATACCTGAGTCTCAGCCGGATGTTATTCTGTGTGACTTGAAAATGCCTATCAAAGATGGTATTGATGCAACTAAAAGAATATCGATTAATTTTGCAGATTCAAAGGAATTAATTGATGCTTTTAGAGCAACTAACAGATTAACAGATGATGTTTCAGACTAGCTGTTTTTATAAAATAATGGGCAATATATCAGATGTGTTGGAGTTAATTATTACATCTAACACCCCGCTCCGCAAAGAGTTCCTAATGAAAAGCTGCGCAAATGTCTCTGACTTTGCGCAATTTTTTATGTATATTATGAGACAAGAATTTCTAAAAAGTCTCCCGACTTTAACGAATACATATTAAAAGTGAAATAAGTAAGATAAATCTGTTATTTTTGAAAATAAAAAATCAAAAATGAAAGAAGGCTATGTAATTCGGGATCAAAGTTTACCACATTTTATAACATCAACTGTGGTAGACTGGGTTAATGTTTTTTCAAGACAAATTTATAGGGATATAATAATTGAATGTCTGGATTATTGTACAACAAACAAGGGAATGATTTTGTATGGCTATGTAATCATGAGTAATCACATTCATTTAATAATACAATCAGAAGAAGGGAAATTATCAGATTTGCTTAGAGATTTTAAAAAATTTACAGCAAAATCTATTTTAGAAAAAATACAAAATAATCCAGAAAGTAGAAGAGAATGGATGTTGGAACGTTTTAAATTAGCCGCTGAAAATCATACCAGAAATAAGGTTTATCAATTTTGGCAATATGGTAATCATGCAGAAGAAATTTACACCAATAAATTTATGTGGTCTAAACTAGATTATATACATTTAAATCCTGTAAGATCCGGTTATGTAAGCCAGGCATCACATTATATTTATTCCAGTGCGGGCAATTATGTAAATGATTCCGGACTATTAAAAATACAAAAAGCAGACAATCCTATTGTTGATGTATTGGATTCAAAATCTATTTCTAAATACAATCTTTATTGAATTGGATTAAAGTCGGAGACTTAAAGAAGTTTTCGGTTTTTTAACAAAATTGTATAAGAGCGCAAAGTCAAAGACATTTGCGCAGCGATCAGTGAATACAAGTTGACTGAAGACTTAGGAGAGCGGGG
>SEBM01000938.1 GCA_004296145.1 Flavobacterium sp. | reverse complement strand
GATATTTTAGTGTCTTTAGACTCAAATAATATAATAAAAACTAAAAAAATTGACCGTAAAATAATCGAGCTTCCTTCTGATAGGTATAAGAATAAAATAGAACAAATAATAATAGAAAAGGAAAGAGAACAACTTAAAAGAGAAGAATTAGAAAAAATCTCTCCAATTCAAAAGTTTATTTTTATACCGAAAACTTATAATGTTTTTGGATTTACAAGATATGAAGACCGTGATTTAGATACATTACGAATAGATTTAGCAAAAGTTAAAAAGACTTATGAAAGTGAAGATGAATATTATAAAAATGAAACAACTTCTTATAAGCTGAATTTTTTTATACATAATAATAGTAATAGCTTTTTAGAAGATGTATCAGTAGAAGTATTAATACCAATTTTCAATAGTTATTACATTCGAGATTCAATTTTTACAAAACCACAATCATCTAATCCACTTTTCAAAAGTCCGCCACCAGTAATAAGTTATGATGAATTAAATTATCCATTTGTATCAAGAAATTTTTCATCATATGTAATTCACGAAGAAGTTGGAAATGTAAAGCATAAATTACCTCAAGAGGCTTTAAAAGTTTCTTTAAGATTAGTACTGGAAGACTATGATTCAGAAGTGAATGTGGAAATTAAGGTAAGAATTTTTGCGAAAAATATAAAACAACCAATTGAAGAATTTTTAACGATACGTATATGAGAAAGATAATTTATTAGTACTGAACTTAAGAATATAAAGAAAAAGCCACTCTTGAGAGTGGTTTTTTTTTGATTTAATTTTGTATGCCTTTTTTTAAAATTTCATTGTATTCCTCTAGAAGTCTTAAATATTTATTTTTCCAATATTCTACTTGTGATTCATCTTCCGGATATTCAGATGCAGATTCATTTATTGCTTTTTGATAAGAATTAAGCTCTGTAATTTCCTCTTTGAAATCATGATGTATAATTTTTCCAATCAATAATATTATATCCAGAGATACATTTCTGTTCTCAAACAATAAGTACATGTATCTTCTACTCTTTGATAGCCTTTTTGCTAGTTCAGTAATAGGATATCCACTTTGGTAAACTGCTTTTTTTACTATTTCTCCTCTGTGTTGCATAATTCAAAGATTTAAACTAAAACGAGAAATATTTTTTACAATTAATGCACATATATGTGCAT
>SEBM01000937.1 GCA_004296145.1 Flavobacterium sp. | reverse complement strand
GCCCATTGTAGATAAATTAGCCGAGTTCGGACTGCAAAACTTAGTTTAATTATTTGTAAATATTAATAAAATGAGAACCCAAAAATTTCATAAAACAGAATGCGGGGTAGATTTTCTGATTAATGTTTTGCCCGCTAATGAAGTTAAAGAAAGCTACCTTAAAAAGGAAACCTACGACACCGATTATCTAGAGATTGTTTTTTTCAAAAAAGGAAGCGGTCATCTCATGCTAAATCATGATAAAATAACCATTTGCGACAATAGCATCATATTCATTTCGCCCTTTCAAAAACGGCAATGGCATCTTAATCCAGAAAGTTTAGATTTTATTGTTTTGGTTTTTCAAGAAGATTTTTTGAATGATTTTTTTTCGGACAAACTATTCACCTATAAGCTATTATACTTTTACCAATTGGCGTATCCTTTAAATATGCATCTTAATCAGGCACTTATTGAACGGTATTATTCACTTCTTGCTGAAATTAAATTAGAACTGATTAAAACCAAGGTTGACAGTGTGCATATTATCCGTTCTTTGATCTATTACCTTCTTCAAAAACTCAATCGGGAATATGCCGAGAAACATCATTTAACCATCGAAAAAAATCAGCATAATGATGCCTTTCAGTTCAAGCAATTAATAGAGATCCACATTAAAGAAAAACAACGTATCAATGATTACACCGAACTGCTGAAGGTTAACCGTATTGCGCTCAATAAAGCGGTAAAGGAACAATTTAATGTTACTGCTTCATATTTATTAAAGCAACGTTTACTAATAGCTATCAAAGATTATCTAATTCATTCTAAACTCACCGTTGGTGAAATTGCTTTTCAGCTTAACTTTTCAGAGCCCAATCATTTAATGCGCTTCTTTAAAAATCATACAGGCGTTACCACAACTGAGTTTTTAAATGAATATCAAAATGGTATCAATCCATAATGTTTTGGTATTAAATAGTGATTTATACGTCGCTAATTTTGTCTCATCATTAGAAACCATAAAATTTGATTGATATGAGTAAAAAAGCATTAATTGTAATCGACATTCAGAACGATTATTTTGAAAACGGCGCCATCGAACTTGTAAACCCAGTAGAAGCAAGCTTAAAAGCACAAAAGATCATTGATTTTTTTCGTAAGCAGAACTTACCAATAGCACATATACAGCATTTATC